>DASVOY010000352.1:0-4818 GCA_036383115.1 Allostellaceae bacterium | reverse complement strand
CTACGCGCAGTAGCTTTGTCTTCGGACCGTAAACGCCGCCGGTCGCCAAACGTCTTGCCGGGCGGCGGCTCGAACAAGCGCGTCTGCCCGTCCGTTGCGCTCGCCGTGCCCGACCGGCCATCGGGACGGCCCCGAGCGGATGCCGGAAGGTGCGCCTGTAGCTCTTCCCATCGTGTCGAGAGAGCGCGTCCACGGGAATGAAGCGCCTGCCAACGGACGAGATCCGAGCGCCGACCGCCACGGCCATTGCAGCGCCCATGAACTCGTCCGATGATGGCGCGATGCTCATGGGAGGTGGCCATGCGATACGTCTTGCTGGGTACGCTCGAGGCCGAATGGGCTCTGAAGCAGAAGGAGCGCGTGAAGAAGGCACAGGCGAAGCTCAAGGAACTCGGGATCACGATCCAGGCGATCCATTACACGCAGGGACCCTTCGATTTCGTCGATGTGGCCGACGCGCCCAATCCCGAGGCGATGCTGAGCTTCTCGGTGTGGTATGCAAGCCAGGGATTCGGCCGCATCCAGAGCCTGCCGGCCTTCGACGCGCAGACTTTCGAGGCCGCGGTGCAGCGCTCGGGCGCGTAGTCGCCGTTTCGGAAGCGAGCCCTAGGGCAGCCCGCAGAGCTTTCCGAACTCGGCGAGGATGTCGAGGTAGAGCCGGCGCTTGAACGGCACGATGAGCTTCGGCAGCTCGGTAGCCGCGACCCATTTCCACGCGTTGAATTCGGGATGCGCCGCCTCGAGATCGATGTCGCCGTCGCTTCCGGTGAAGCGCATGGCGAACCATTTCTGCATCTGGCCGCGATAGCGCCCGCCCCACAACCGGCCGGCGATGTCGCGCGGCACTTCGTAGCGCAGCCATTGCGCGCTCTCGGCGAGGAACTCGGCCTTGTCGGTGCCGATCTCCTCCTTGAGCTCGCGGAGCGCCGCAGCGCGCGGCGTTTCACCCCTGTCGATGCCGCCCTGCGGCATCTGCCAATGGTCGCCGGCCATGTCGACGCGGCGGCCGACGAAGACGCGGTTCTGCCCGTCGAGCAGCATCACGCCGACGCCTGGCCGGTATCCCTGGGCGCGAATTGCCGCGATCTCGTCCGTCACTTTGCCGCCCCACCGGCGGTAGTGCCGGGGAACAGCAGCGCGACCGGGATCCGGCCGATGGCGACGCCGCGCGTCGGCGCGAACTCGATGTCGCCGTGGCGGCGGCGGTCGGGCGTCGGCACCGAGAGCAGTCCGTCAGTTGGACGCCCGACTGTTGAACAGGACGACGCCGCGCAGCATGTCGAGCGCGCGGGCCAGTTGGTAGTCCGCCGCGGTGCCGAGCACGTTGGGATCGACGGCGGAGCTGTCCTGCGGCTCGACCGGCGTGGTGCCCGGCGGCACGGTGGCCGGGGCGTTGGCGCCCGGTGTCTTGGCGGGATTGGTCGGGTCGGTGTTCTTGAGCGCGCCGCGCAGATCCGCCTCATGGCGCCCCTCGGCGACCGCCAGCTTCTCGATCTTCGCCGGCTCGACGATGATGTCGGGCTCGATACCCTTCGCCTGGATCGAGCGGCCCGAGGGCGTGTAGTAGCGCGCCGTCGTCAGCCGCATGGCGCCATGCCCAGGCAGTTGGACGATGGTCTGGACCGAGCCCTTGCCGAAGGAGCGTGTGCCCAGCAGCACGGCGCGGTGATGGTCCTGCAGGGCGCCGGCGACGATCTCGGAGGCCGAGGCCGAGCCGCCATTGATCAGCACGACCATGGGGAGGCCGGTGGTGATATCGCCGGGGCGCGCGTTGTAGCGCGCGCCGGCCTCGGGATGGCGGCCGCGGGTCGAGACGATCTCGCCCTGCTCGAGAAAATCGTCCGAGACGGCGATCGCCTGATCCAGCAGCCCGCCCGGGTTGTTGCGCAGATCGAGCACAATACCGGCGAGCTTGTCGCCGGCCTGGCTTTTCAGCGCCTTCATCGCGCTCTGCAGGCCGCTGTCGGTCTGCTCGTTGAAGCTGGTGATGCGGATATAGCCGATGTCGCTGCCCTCGAGGTGGGACTTGACCGACTGGATCTTGACCACCGCGCGGGTCAGTTTGACCTCGAAGGGATCGCGGCCCTCGCGCCGGATGGTGAGCTTGATGTCGCTGTTGACGGGCCCGCGCATGTGCTCGACCGCCTCGTTGAGGCTCAATCCCGCGACCGGCTCGCCGTCGATATGGGTGATGTAGTCGCCAGGCTTGAGCCCGCCGCGCGCCGCCGGCGTGTCGTCGATCGGCGACACCACCTTGACGAGGCCGTTCTCCATGGTGACTTCGATGCCGAGGCCGCCGAACTCGCCGCGCACCTGCACCTGCATGTCGCGGAAGTTCTTGGCGTTCATGTAGCTCGAATGCGGATCGAGCGCGCTCAGCATGCCGTTGATCGCCGCCTCGACGAGCTGCTCGTCTGTGACCTCTTCGACGTAATCGGCGCGGACACGCTCGAACACCTCGCCGAAGAGGTCGAGCTGGCGATAGGTATCGGAGTTCGACGGCGGCGCCGGCGGCTTCTGCTGCGCCGCCACGGTCGGCGACGAAACGAGCCAGAGGATCGATGCGGCGGTTGCCGCTGCCAGACCGATACGCATTATCCACTTACCTTCTCTTCGCGGGTTGCCAGCCACGGCAATGGGTTGATCGGCTGGCCGTCGTGGCGCAGCTCCAGGTAAAGATGGGGCTTCGGGTTGCCCCTGGGCATGATGCCGACCGGCTCGCCGGCCACCAGCCACTGTCCGACGCCGCCTTGCACGCCCTCAAGGCCCGCCAGCAGCGAATGATATCCGTCGCCATGTTCAATGATCAAGATTTGCCCATAACCGCGGAACGGGCCGGCGAACAGCACCCTGCCGTCAAAGGGCGCGACGACCTGGGCGGCGGGACGGGTCTCGAAGGTGAGACCCTTGCTCGTCACCCCCAGCTCGTCGCTCTCGCCATAGCGCCGCATCAGCTGGCCGCTGGCAGGGTAGACCATGAATCCACGCGCTTCGGCGAAGGGGCGGACGATCTTGGGCTTGCTGGGGTCGAGCAGGACGGGCGGTGGCGCCGTCACCTCGATCGCGCCGCCGTCCGGGCCGCGCGGGTGCGGCTCGGCCAGTCGCGCTTGCCGCTCCTCTTCCGCCCGTTTGCGGGCCTCGGCCTCGCGTGCCTGACGCTCGGCCGACAGCCGCTCGATGAGCTGCTGCAAATCCGCGGCCTGGGCGGCGAGCTGCACCTGGCGCTGGCTGTTGACTTCGGCACCATGTCGGGCCACGAGCTCCAGGTCGTTCTTGCGCGCGATGAGGGCGGTGAGCTGGCTCTGTTGGCTCTCGAGGGCGAGCCGCTCAGCGCGGTGGCGCGTCTCTGCCGTTGCGATCTGCTGGTGCAAGACGGTCAGCGCGGCGATCTCCTCGCGGAGCGCGCGGGCTTCGGCCTCGAGCGGCGGTACCGCCGCGCCCATGAGCATGGCGCTGCGGATCGCATCGACCGGATCACCGGGCGCCAGCGCCAGCCCTTCCGGCGGATTGCGCGCCAGCCGCTCCAGCGCCATCAAGAGCTGCGCCTGCTGCTCGCCGCGGCGCTTCAGGTCCTCCGACTTGCGCTGCTCGTCGACGGTGAGTGTCGCGAGCTGGCCGTCGAGGGCCGAGAGCGCGGCCTCGTGCTCCTGTGCCGCCTTGGCGGCGGCGACGCTGTCGGCGCGCAAGCCGGCGAGCTCCGCCGCCAGCGCGTCCGCCTGCTTCGCGAGCTCCGCCTCCTTGGCGCGGCTCTCGTCGAGCTTCCGCTCCACCGATTTGAGCCGCTGCTCGGGCGAGTCCGCGCCCTGTGCGGGGGCGCAGAGCGGGAGCGCCGCGACGATCAGCGCGAGGCAACGGCGGAAAAGGCGCTCAGGCCCTGGCACGCTCGGCCGCGCGCATCAGGAGCGGCCGGCCGGTCATCGCCGCCGGCTGCCGCAGGCCCAGCAGCGCCAGCAGCGTCGGCGCGATGTCGGCGAGCCGGCCGTTGCGCAACCCGGCCACCCCCGCCGGCGGGTTCACCAGCACGAGCGGCACCGGGTTCAAGGTATGCGCCGTATGCGGCTGACCGGTATCGGGGTCGCGCATCATCTCGACGTTGCCATGATCGGCGGTGATGAGCAGGGTGCCGCCGGCACGCGTGACCGCATCGGCCAGCCGGCCGAGGCATTGGTCGACCGCCTCCACCGCCTTGATCGCCGCAGCGATGTTGCCGCTGTGGCCGACCATGTCGGCATTGGCGTAGTTGAGGACGATCACATCGAAGCGGCCCTGGTCGATCGCCGCGACGAGCTGGTCGGTCACCTCCGGCGCCGACATCTCCGGCTTCAGGTCGTAGGTCGCGACCTTGGGCGAGGGCACGAGGATACGGCTCTCGCCGGGGAATTCCGCCTCGCGCCCGCCATTGAAGAAGAAGGTGACATGCGCGTATTTCTCGGTCTCGGCGATGCGCAGCTGGGTCAGCCCGGCACGCGACACCACCTCGCCGAACGTCTCGGCGAGATTCTCCGGCGGGAAGAGTGCCTTCAGGAAGCGGTTGAGGCCGGTCGAGTACTCGGTCATGCCGAGCGCCGCGGCGACGCGCACGACGCGCTCGCGAGGGAAGCCCGAGAATGCGGGATCGAGCAAAGCGCTCAGGATCTCGCGCACGCGGTCGGCGCGGAAATTGGCGCAGAGCACGCCGTCACCGTCGCGCATGCCGGCATAGTCGCCCACCACCGTCGGCAGGACGAACTCGTCGCTCTGTCCGCGCTCATAGGCCTGGTGCACGGCGGCCAAGGCATCGGGTGCTTTCTCGCCCTCGGCCTGCACCAGCGCGCGATA
>DASVOY010000351.1:0-3046 GCA_036383115.1 Allostellaceae bacterium | reverse complement strand
TCTCGCCAACGTGCTGGGACGTCAGCTTCGCGTGGCAGAGGCCGAGGCCTGCCTGCGCCATGCCGTAGCGCTCCATCCCGGTTTTGCCGAGGCGTGGTACAATCTCGCGCATCTGCTCGAGAGCCGCGGCGACGCCGTGGCGGCGCGGCGCTGCCTCGAGCGCGCCGTCGACGCGGATGACGCCTTCGCCGACGCGATCTACAACCTTGCCCGGCTCTTGCTGATCGCGGGCGAGCCTGTCGCGGCAGCACCGCTCTATGAGCGCTATCTCGCGCTCGATCCGTCGTCCCTGTGGGCGGCGCGGGCACGCCAGTCGCTGCGGCTCTGCCGGCTTCTGCGCCGCATCCCGGAGAAACCGCCGTGACCAACCCGCTGTGGAGCCGGCCCGGGCTCACCACAGTGGCGCTCGCGCTTTTCCTGTGGGCCGCTCTCATCCTGGCAATCGTCGGGGCCGGCCGAGTGTTGTCGCTGTGGTGACGCACGGCAGGGCCGCTTCCCGCCAATTCCGCCTGCGCCATCCGCTCCGCCGCGAGCGATGCCCCTGGCAAGCCGCCGTTTAGATGTTATTCATTTCGCGGGCGACATACTTAAAACCGAGGTGGATCTTGGGTCAGCAATCGCATCGCCAGCCAAAAGCCTATCATGACCAGCGGTTCCTCGAGAGCCGCGACGCCCGGTCGCTGCGCATTCTGGCGGAATATCTCGAACCGTTGTTCCGCTTTCAGCGACACGGCGTGCAGGACACGATCGTGTTCATGGGCTCGGCGCGGCTGAAGTCGCGGGAAGCGGCAGAGGCGGCGGCGCGGGAGGCTGAGAAGACCGGCGAGGGGCTGGCCGAGGCGCGCACCGCGCTGGAGCTGTCGGCTTATTACGAGGCGGCGCGCGAGCTCGCCTTCCGCCTTACCAAATGGTCGAAGGACCTCGACGACGACGAGCGCCGCTTCGTCATCTGCACCGGCGGCGGCCCCGGCATCATGGAGGCGGCCAATCGCGGTGCGTCGGAGGCGAAGGGCCTCAATGTCGGGCTCACCATCTCGATACCCAATGACGAGTTCGACAACCCATATGTCAGCCGCGAGCTCCATTTCCATTTCCACTACTTCTTCATGCGCAAGTTCTGGTTCGTCTATCTGGCGAAGGCGGTGGTGCTGTTTCCGGGCGGCTTCGGGACGCTCGACGAACTGTTCGAAATCCTGACGCTGGTGCAGACGGGCAAGATGCGCAAGCGCGTGCCGATCGTGCTCGTCGGCAAGAAGTATTGGGACGAGGTCATCAACTTCGATGCATTGGTGCGCTACGGCACGATCAGCGCCAAGGATCTCGAGTTGTTCCACCGCACGGACTCGGTGGACGAGGCGTACGATCTGGTCACGCGCGGACTGACCAAGCACGCCCTCGACACGCCCGGCCCTCAGCTCTAGCAAGCGCGCCGCCGCGCCTCTCGATCCAGACGCACAGAAAACGGCGCGTGGCGTTCGGCGGCACTGTCTCTTAACCACAACCGGTTGCGCCGCGCTTGCACCATTCCTCTCGCGAGCGATGTACCCGCCTGCATCTACTCCGAATCGGGGCGCCATTCGTTACCGAACCTTAAATGGAGCTGCGGTAGATTATGGCCGCCAGGCCGGCGCTTACGCAGGGTGATCGCCATCTCGTCTCGCCGCCGAACAGCTTCGATGAGCGCTGCGCTCCGCAGCGCGCTTGCGATATCGATGAGCGCTGCGGCCGAGCTCCGCAATGCGCTCACGACGATGCCGTCGTCGACGCAGGCAGCGCGCATGGTCGCACGGCGCGTGCTCCCGCTGGGCCGGCTGCTGACATCGTCGCGGGAACGCGTGCTTCCGGTCCTTGCACGAGGCACGCTTGACCGCGCGGGCGGGCCGCGCGCACAGGCGGCATGGATCGTCGCGGTCACCGGCGCCTTCGCGCTGGCGCTGTGCGGGATGTTCCAGTGGATGTCCTGGCATTCGCGCCAGACCGTGATCGCCGACACCTTTTCCTCGAGCTCGAACCTGGCGCTTTCGGTCGAGCAGTTCGTCGCGCGCACCATGGAGACCATCGACCTGACGCTGCGCATCGTCCAGGAAGAGACCGCCAGCGCTGGTGGGAAAAGCACGCGCGATGCCGAGATGTTCTTAGCCGCGCGGGTCCGTCAGTCGCCGCAGATCACGGGATTGATGGTCGTCGGGCCCGGCGGCCGCGTGCGGTTCAGCGCGGGTCAAGTGCCGAAATCATCGAGCGACGTCTCCGGCGCGAAGTATTTCGCCCTGACGCGCGGTAGCGCCGGCATACAACTGCTGGTGGGCGATCCGATCGGCTACGGCGCCGCCGGCAAGCCCGCCATCTTCGCGACCCGACGCGTAATCCGATCGGATGGCGCCTTTGCCGGCATCGTCGCGGCGACGCTCAGCGCCGATTATGTGCAGCGCTTCCTGTCCACATTGCATGTCGGCCGGCAAGGTCTGATCGGGCTGCAGACCATCGACGGCACGATGCTGGTCCGGCAACCGTACCAGGAGGATGCCGTCGGCAGCAACTTCGGCTCGACCCCGCTCTTCAAGCAATGGCTGCCCTGGGCGTCCTCGGGCGTGTTCCCGATGCATTACGACAGCGACGGCCTCTGGCGCATCGTCGCCTATCAACGCGTCGAGAAGCTCCCGCTCGTCGTGCATGTGGCGGTGTCGCAGGACGAGGCGCTGACGAATTGGCGCCGCACCCCCATGTGGCAGGCGGGCGTCGGCACTGTGATCCTGGCGTTCGCCGCCATGACGGCGTTTGCATTGCACCGGCAGCTCCAGGCGCGGATGCGGGCGCATGGCCAGCTGAGCGAGACCGTCCGCGAGCTGGAGCGGGCGCGCATCGCCGCCGAGGAGTCGAGCCGGGTGAAGAGCCAGTTCATGGCGAATATGAGCCATGAGCTGCGCACGCCGCTCAATGCGGTGATCGGCTACAGCGAGATCCTCTTGGAGGACGCCGAGGCCGAAGGTCGCAAGCCGGCGCAGATCGCCGATCTGCGCCGCATCAACACCGCCGGACAGCATCTCCT
>DASVOY010000350.1:0-2795 GCA_036383115.1 Allostellaceae bacterium | reverse complement strand
CCTGACGCGCGACCGGAACGCGCTCGCCGCCCAGCGTAGCGAGCTTGCGGTGCTCGACACTCAAGAATCGGAATTGAGCGCCGACGTCAAGGCCAAGCAGGCGGCGCTCGATTTGGCCAAGATCAACCTCGGCTACACCCGCATCCTGGCGCCGGTCGCCGGCGAGGTCAGCGAGCGCGGCGTGCGCGACGGGCAATACGTCCACGCCGGGACTCAGGTGATCTCGGTGGTGCCGCTTAGCAATGTGTGGGTCATCGCCAACTACAAGGAGATCCAGCTCACCCATGTCGCAATTGGCCAGAAGGCCGAGATCAGCGTCGATACCTTTCCCGGTGTCGTCGTTGGCGCGCAGGTCGACAGCATTGCCCCGGCGAGCGGCGCCGAGTTCAGCCTGCTGCCGCCCGACAACGCGACCGGCAATTTCACCAAAGTGGTGCAGCGCATTCCGGTCAAGTTGCGGCTCGATCCCGAAAACCCGCTTAAGGGCAAATTGCGCCCGGGGATGAGTGTCACCGCGACCATCCTTACCGACGGCACCCAGGCCAAGCCATGACCGTCGCGGCCGGCATTGCTACCGCCACCGCGCTTCCCTTCGCGCTGCGCGGGCGCTGCGAACGCCCGGTCATCGGCTGCGCAGCGGTGCTGGTTGGCGCAGTCATCTCGACCCTCAATGCCCGGATCACCACCTTCGGCCTCGCGGACATCCGCGGCGGGCTCGGCCTCGGCGTCGACGAGGGTTCGTGGTTCGCCACGATCTTCTTCGCCGCGCAGATGGCGGTGGCCCCGGCGGCGGCGTGGATGAGCACCGTCCTCAGCACCAGGCGAGTGCTGCTGTGGACCGGCACGATCTTCGCCGCGCTGTCGCTCCTGCCGCCCTTCCTCCACGACTACGACACGCTGATCGCGGTGCAATTCATCCGTGGGCTCGCGGTCGGCGCCTTCATTCCGGCCGCGCTCGGCTTTATCCTGCGTAGCCTCGCGCCGCAATGGTGGATTTGGGGCATCGCCGCCTATGCCTTCCGCTTCGTCTTCTCGCAGAACATCGGCGGCGCGATCGAGGGGTGGTATTCCGATACCGGACATTGGCAATGGATCTTCTGGCAAAACACCGCGCTAACCCCGATGATGACAATCCTTGCCGCGATCGCGATGCCGCGGCGGCCGATCGACCGCGATCTCTGGCACCGCACCGATTGGACGGGGATTGTCTACGCCGGCATCGGCTTCGCCCTTATCTACGCCGGGCTCGACCAGGGCAACCGCCTCGACTGGCTCAATTCCGGAATTGTCACCGGCCTCCTCCTCGCTGGCGCGCTACTGGTCATCGCCTTCGCGATTCACGAGAGCCGCACCGAATACCCGCTCATTCATCTGCGGGTCCTCGCTCAATCGGGCGTATCAGTGCCAGCCGTCATGGTGGGAATCTTCGGCTTCGGCGTCATGGCCACCTCTTTCGTGCTGCCGAGTTACCTGACGGCGGTACAAGGTTTGCGGGCCTTGCAGATCAGCGACGCGCTCTATTGGGTCGCCTTGCCGCAGATCATACTGGTGCCGCTTGTTGCCTGGCTAGTGCAGCGGGTCGACGCTCGCCTCTTGCTGATGCTCGGCTTTGCCGTGATCGCGATCGGCAGCTGGGTCGATACCGACCTCACGCATGATTGGGTGAGCGTCAATTTCGTCCCATCGGCGGCGATCGAGGCGGTCGGCCTCGCGCTCGCCATCACGGCGCTCATCACTTACGCCGTCGCCAACATCACGCCGCCGCAGGCCGCGGCGATCGCCGCGACGATCCAGATCGCGCGGCTGGTCGGCAGTGAATTCGGTAATGCGCTGATGCAGACCTTCGTGCGGGTGCACGAGCAGGTCTATTCGAACCTGATCGGATTGCACCTGGTTGCCGGTTCGCCGGCCGCGGAGCGGGCGGCGGCGGTGCTCGCGGGCCCCTTCAGTAGCCGCCCCACGGGCGCGGGCGACGCGCCGCTACAAGGCGTCGGCGAACTCGCCGGACTGGTGCGGCGCGAAGCTTACGTGCTCGCCGACATCGATGCCTTCTGGCTGATCACCTGGGTCGCGGTTGCCGGCATCTTGCTTGTTCTGCTGTTGCGCCGACCACCCTCGAACCCGCTGACCCCGCCGCGCATTACGACAGGGAGGTTTCCGCCCTAAACACGCCGCTCGAAAAGCCACCGAACTCGAGCCATTTAGGTGCCGGGCGCCAAATCGGCGCGGCACCACCACGCCGGCAGCGTCTTCGTCTATGTGCTGTCGGGGTCGATCCGCTCGCAGAATTCCGCGAGTGGTCCGGCCAAGGTGTACCGGACGGGCGAGAGCTTCTTCGAGCCGCCGGGCAGCGAGCATGTCGTTAGCGAGAACGCCAGCGCGACCGAGCCGGCAAGCCTTCGCGCCGTCCACATCGCCGGTGTCGGTGCGCGGCTGACCACCATGGAGAAACGAGCGCGATAACCACGCGCCCTCTCGCGCTGCTTGGGCGGAGCCCCAATGGCCAAGTGCGCGTTGAATAGATCAGTTTAGCCCGACTTAGCCGAATGCCTGTGGGAAAGTCCAGGCGACCTGGTGATCATCCTGAACCTGCGATCCGCCTCGGCGGCGGAACTGCGCGAAGGAGGAATCATGTCGATCACAGCTCACAGGAGGACCGGGGGCGACACCGGCGTCAAGGCGCGGCTCCCGATGCTGGCGCCGCCGCTCGCGGCGCTGCTCTACCCCTTTGCTCTCAAGGGCTTCAACGCCAGCGTCACGCGCATCGCGGCGGGCGGTGGGGGCACCTCTACGCT
>DASVOY010000349.1:0-1618 GCA_036383115.1 Allostellaceae bacterium | reverse complement strand
GAGGTGGTGCGGCGCGCGGCGCCTTCGGGCGCGGCGGCGGCGCGGCGGGCAGCGGCGGCGCCTCGCCTTCGGACAAGGAACGCTTGCCGAGCGGCGCGACGTCGCGGGTCGCGGCGCGCCACAGGCTGCGCTCGTCGCTTCTAGGCGGGCGCCCCGCCATGCTCGGCGCCATCCTCGATCAGCACGATATGGAGGCGGCGCGGCCCATGGGCACCGAGCTCGATGCGCTGCTCGATGTCGCCGGTGCGGGATGGGCCGGTGATGAAGTTCACCGTGCGCGGCATCGCCCAGGAGCCGTCCGGCTGGCGTTGGCGTTGGCGCAGCTTCGACCAACCATCCTCGTAGGTCCCCACCACCTGCGCGCCGCGCATGACGACGATATGCGTGTCGGGAAGGAAGTTGTTGCGCGTCGGGCTCTCCGGGCCCGAGAGCAGCATCAAGGTACCGGTCTCGGCGATGCCGGCAAAGCAGGCAGTGACGCCGACCGCATCCGCATCCTCGGCGCGGCCGTGGCGGATTTCGAGGAGGGTGCGCTCCTCCCAGGGAACATCGTCGAGCGCAGGGTCCGGCGTGATGACGAGGCGCGAGGGCAGATTGCGCTGCGACAGATACTCGGCGATAGCGCCAGGCACGCTGGCGGCGCTGTCGACGCGCGTCACCGTCGTCTGCACCTCCTCGGCCATCGCCACGAAGAGATCGACCTGGCCGGAATGCTCGAGGCTGGTCGCGCGCGCCGGGATGAGGTTGCGCGGCGGCTCGGCGAGGCGCTCTTCCAGCGTGCGTGCGCGCTCCCCGTCGAGCGCGCCGCGCTTGAGGGAGCGGCGGATCGCGCCCAAGATCTCGTCGCGCGCGTCGCTCATGCGGCCTTCCGCCGTCGCTGCCGCTCGGCCCAGAGGCTCTGGAAGCTGCGCCCCTCGGGCGCAGGCAGGTCGCGGCCCGCCGTCCAGCCGCCGGCAAGCGGCAGCGAGCGGAAGCGCCCGCGCGGCGCGCCGATCATGCCGAGGAGCCGCGTCGCCAGCGCCACCGCCGGCTGATAGAGCCATGGCCGCGTCGCCAGGAACGCCCAGGCGGAGAGGCCGTAGCGATAGGCGGCGGGCGAGAGCTTCCTCTCGAACTCGCGCTCGCGCCAATGGCGCATCATCTTGGGCAAGGGGATCTTCATCGGGCAGACGCTTTCGCATTTGCCGCAGAAGGTCGAGGCGTTGGGTAGATGCCCGGCCTCGTCGACGCCAACCAAGGTCGGCGTCAGCACCGCGCCCATCGGCCCCGGATAGACCCAGCCATAGGCGTGCCCGCCCACCGTGGCATAGACCGGACAGTGGTTCATGCAGGCGCCGCAGCGGATGCAGCGCAGCATGTCCTGGAACTCGGTGCCGAGCATGGCGCTGCGGCCATTGTCGAGGAAGACGACATGGTATTCGCCGGGGCCGTCGGTATCCTCGGGCCGCCGCGGGCCGGTCGAGACGGTGGTGTAGCTGGAGAATTCCTGGCCCGTCGCCGAGCGCGCGAGTAGGCGGAGGATGGTGGACGCGTCCTCCAGCGTCGGCACCACCTTCTCGAGGCTCGCCAGCGCGATATGCGCCTTGGTCAGCGTCTGCGTCAGGTCGCCGTTGCCCTC
>DASVOY010000348.1:0-3722 GCA_036383115.1 Allostellaceae bacterium | reverse complement strand
ACGTGCTTGCCGGGAAGCTGCTTCGCCAGTCGCTGCAGCACCTCGCCGGTGGCGCCGTTGCCGGCGTCCCAGGCAACGTTGAGCGGCCGCGTGCCATCGTAATCGGCGAGGAGCCGCGCGACATAGGCGTCGACGACAGATTTCTCCTCGACTTGTCCGGTCCGTTGGGTCGGGCGCGGCGCCTCGGCGGCGATGCGGCCCAGGCGCTGGATGTCCTGGCCGAAGAACGACTTCTTGCCGAGCATCAGCTTGAAGCCGTTGTAGTTGGCGGGGTTGTGCGAGCCCGTCACCATGATGCCGCCATCGACCGGAAGCGTGTTGACGGCGAAATAGAGCATCGGCGTCGGCCCGAGGCCGATGCGCACCACGTCGATGCCGCCGCCGGTCAGCCCGTCGACCAGCGCCGCCTCGAGCTTGGGCGAGCTCAGCCGGCCGTCGCGCCCGACGGCGACGCGCTTGCCGCCCTTCTCGGCCACGACCGTTGCGAAAGCGCGGCCCAGGGCGCGCGCGTCCGCCTCGCCGAGCGTCTCGCCGACGATGCCGCGGACGTCGTACTCGCGCAGGATGGTGGGATTGAAGACGTGGCCGCTGCCGGCGCCGCCATCGCGCATGTTCCGTCCCTTCCCGTTCAGCAATATTCGCTCAGGATCTGCCGCACCGCCTCGCTTATGTCGGGCCGGGACAGGGCGAAGGCGATGTTCGCCTGCAGAAATCCCACCTTATCGCCACAGTCGAAGCGCCGGCCCTCGAAGCGCAGGCCGTGGAAGGGCTTGTTGCCGTGGATCAGCTCGGCGAGCGCGTCGGTGAGCTGGATCTCGTTGCCGGCGCCGCGGCCGATGCGCGACAGATGGTCGAAGACCTCGGGTTGCAGGATGTAGCGGCCGATGATGCTGAGATTTGACGGTGCCTTGGCCGGGTCGGGCTTCTCGACCACGCCCTTCACCTTTACCAGGCGACCATCGTCCTGCTCGATGTCGAGCACGCCGTAGCGGTTGGTGTGCTCGCGCGGCACCTCCATGACGGCGACGATGTTGCCGTCGGTCTCGCCATAAGCCTCGACCATCTGCGTCAGGCAGGACTGCTCGGCGAGGATCAGGTCGTCGGCGAGCAGCACGGCGAACGGCTCCTCGCCCACCAGATTGCGCGCGCACCATACGGCATGGCCGAGGCCGAGCGGCACCTGCTGGCGGGTATAGGCGACCTGGCCCGGGCGCGGCATCCAGGAATTGACGGCGACGACCTGCGCGTCCTTGCCGCGCTCCCTAAGCGTCGTCTCGAGCTCGTAGGAGTGATCGAAATGGTCCTCGATCGCCGTCTTCGATCGCCCGGTGACGAAGATGAATTCCTCGATCCCGGCGGCCTGCGCCTCCTCGACCGCATATTGGATCAGCGGCTTGTCGACGACGGGCAGCATCTCCTTGGGCATCGCCTTGGTGGCGGGGAGGAAACGCGTGCCCAGTCCCCCGACCGGGAAGACGGCCTTGCGAATACGCTGTGCCATGAAAAACTCGTGTCAGTGGAGGCGGTAACGGGGATAACGGAAGGGCAGCCTTGCTTGTTCCCTCGACACGCGAACTGCGCGGATGCTATCCCACCCAATGTTATACAAACGGTTTATAACCCCCGCGTGGCGCCGACACCAGCAACTCAACCATTCAGCAAGACTTCCCGGGCGCGGTTAAGCTTGGCCGCGAGATAGTCGGAGCCGCCCTGGTCGGGATGCAGCTTCATCATCAGCCGGCGATGCGCCTCGCGGATCTCGGCCGCGCCGGCACCCGGCGCGAGGCCGAGCACGGCATAAGCCTCCTCCCGGGTCATGGCGTCGGCTGGCCGGCCGGCTGCGCCCGAGGCGCTTCGCGCGGCGTCCTCGCGCCACCCGGGCATCAAGCGGTCGAGATAGGCCTCGAGCAGGCTTGCCCCCTGCCCGTCCTCGGCGCGGCACTCGCGCCAGAGCGAGATCAGCTCCGGCCGGCCGAGCTCGTCGAGCCGCCGGCCCTGGAACGGGCCGCGCCGGACCGTGCCGGACATGGTGCCGCTGTCGTGGTCGAGCGCCATGCGGATGTAATCCGTCTCGACGTCCGACGTCTGTCCCGGAGGCGGTGTGCTCGGCGGCCGTCGGCGGCGCCATTGCACCCAGAGGCGCACCAGCAACGCCAGCCCGCCCACGGCCAACGGCACCAGCCGGCCGGTCAGCAGCACCATCGCCAGAAGAACGACAGCCGCCGCCACCCCGAGGCCGATGGCGAACCGGCCCGCGTTGCGCGCGAGCGCGGCGGGGTCGGCTGCAACGAACACGCGCAGCAGCCAGAGCCCGAGGACGAGCGCCAGCACGCCGAGGCCGAAATAGATCATGGCCACCTGCTACGTCTTCGCCTCTCCCACCCGGCCGGCGAGCAGCAGCGCCGCGCCGCCGGTGCGCTTGCCGTAATCGGCGAGCGCCGGCGCGCCGCCGGCCGCGTAAGCCGCGACCGCGCCCAGGAGTTCGCGCAGCTGCCGGGCGCTGCCGGGGTCGAACGGACAATAAGCGCCGCCGGAGAGCCGCGCCATCTGCCGGAAGGCCGCCCCGGCGATGTCGTCGCCGCCCTCGTGGAAGAGGAAGAGCCGCACGCCCAACAGCCCGAGCTCGCCGGCGAGACGGCAGAGCGCGTCGACATTCTCCTCCATGGCATCGCCGACGAAGACCAGCGCGTTCACCCTGCCGGCGCGCGCCTCCTTGAGGGCATGGGCGAGGACGCGCTCGATCTGCGTCTCGCCGCCGATGCAGGAGACGCTGCGCATGGCGCGATGCAGCTCCGCCGCGGCGCTGAGCCAGCGGCTTGCCTTGCATTCACCGAAGCCGCGGTAATAGACGAGCTGGACCTCGAGCCCGCCCAACGCCGCCGTCGCCTCGAACATCTCGCCCTGGATCTGGCACGCGCGGTCCCAGGTCGGCTCGCGGCTCGCCGTGGCGTCGAGCGCGAAGATCAGTCGGCCGCGCCCGCTCGCCGGCCGCAGCGCCGGCATCGCCTTGACCTGCCGCAAGAACGCCTCGACCTCCGCGCTCTTGCGGGCGGCGGGAAGCTGGTCCTTGCGGTCGTCGTCATCGCCCATGTGCAGAATATGGGAAGGCACCGCACCGGGCGCCAATGCGGCAAGGACTTGGCAACCATGGTCCTTTAGGCTCCGCGGCGGGACAGGCTGCGAGCGGGGGAGGAAGCACGATGCTCATCGCCACCACGGAGCGCGTCGCCGGCCATGTGGTGCAGGAGACGCTCGGCGAGGTCTTCGGGATTTCCGTGCGCAGCCGCGGCCTCGTCGGCAATTTCGTCGCCGGCCTCAAGACCATCATCGGCGGCGAGATCCACCAATACACGGAGATGCTGCAGACGGCGCGCCAGCACGCCATCGACCGCATGGTCGCTGAGGCGCAGCTCAAGGGCGCCGACGCCGTCGTCATGATGCGCTTCGATTCCGGCGAGATCGCCCAGGGCATCACCGAGATCGTCGCCTACGGCACGGCGGTGAAGCTCAGACGCGTGGCTTAGCGCGAGTTTCGTTCCAATCCTGGCGCGGCGCCTGCTCAAGCGCCAGCTTCGCAGCACATGCCGCGCCGGGAGACGTCACAGCGTGCAGGTGGCGTACTCGTCGTCCGTCCTGCCCCCGAAGACGATCGCCGGGCAGGCCGTGCTCATCCACCGGCTTCGATTTGGCGTACTCGAATCAATCGCCACCATAGGGATTGT
>DASVOY010000347.1:0-6216 GCA_036383115.1 Allostellaceae bacterium | reverse complement strand
CGAGAGACTTAAGTACCCGTTAGCGGCACAAGCCTAGCGTGCGAAAGCCGCCAGTCTCTCCGTCTCGGCCGGAAGCTCCCTCCGGCCAGCGCCCACCGAAAAGCCCGGATGGACATGTCATACCAAACAACGATCCTTGGCGTCGCTGCGACACTCTCTCTGTTTGGCATTTCGGCCAGTCTCTATATCGGCGTCAGGCGCTTGATCGCGACCAAGGCGCCGAAGCAGCAGGAGATGATCCTCGGTCTACTCTTCGGGCTCACCGCGATTCTCGGCCTGCTGGTCCCGTTGAAATTGCTGCCGGACTCGGTCGCCAATACCGGCCCTGTCGCGATCGGCCTCGCGGCGGCGTTCGGCGGCCAGATCGCGGTGGCCGTCGCGGCGATGCTCGCCGCCGGCTTTCGGCTCTGGTTCGGCGGCGGTGCAGCGCTTGCCGGCATGGTCGAGCTCCTCGCCGCCGGCCTCATCGGCTTGCTCGTCACGGAGTTCCTGCAGCGCCGCGGCGGCGACCGGTACCGGCGGCAAGTTGCGGCGCTGGCCCTGACACTTCCGGGCGCCGTTTTTGTCGGTCTGGCGCTGCGCTGGTCGGCGGTTCCCGGTTATCCCGCTGTGAACGTGGCACCGATCCTCGGCGCCGGGATACTCGTCGGCCTCGGCAGCTTCGTTTTCGGTACGCTCCTCCGCCACGGTGTCGCGATCGACGACAAGCTCGCGGAGAGTGACCGGCGCTTCCAGGCGTTGGCCGCCAATGTGCCCGGCATCGTCTTCCAGTGCATCGTCCGTCCGTCCGGCGAGATCACCTTTCCCTATCTCAGCCCCGAATGCGCCGAACTCTTCAACGTGCGGCCCGAGGACGTCAAGCGCAACGCCGACCGCGTGCTGCTGATGATACACCCCGAGGATGCCGAGCCGTTCCGGCGCTCCCTGCGCGAGGCCGGCGCGGAACTCAGGCTCTGGTCGCATGATTATCGCATCATCGACTGGGGCGGCAATGTGCGATGGCTACATGGGCGTGCGACGCCGCGCCGGCTGCCCGGCGGCGACATCGTCTGGCACGGTGCCATGGTCGAGGTGACGCGGCGCAAGGAGCGCGAGGAGGCGTTCCGCCGGCTCGAGAAGCTCTATCGCGTCGTCGCCGAGAACACGACGGACATCATTCAGCTCGCCGCCGCCGACGGGACGCGCAGCTACGTATCGCCCTCCGTCCGCCAGTTCCTCGGCTATGAGGCCGCGGAGCTCGTCGGGCAGCGCGCCGATGCGCTCGTCCATCCCGCCGATGTCGAGATCATGCGGAGCGCGCTCCGCCAGTTGGCTGTCGACGGCAAGCCGTCGGTCGCCACATATCGACTGCGGCGCAAGGACGGCAGCCACGTCTCCGTCACCGAGACCTGTCGCCTGACCGATGACGTCGAGGCGATGCGCTCGCGCGAGATCGTGAGCGTGATCCAGGCAACCGACCGGCGCATCGGCGGCGAGGAGGCCCTCGCCAAGGCCGCGGCCGAGCGGCGCGCGGTCGATGCGCCCTTCGCCAAGGCACTCGAGGCGATGGCCGCGGGCGTGCTGATCACCAATCCACATGCGCCCGGCCATCCCGTCGTCTTCGCCAACGTCGCCGCTGCGGCCATCACCGGCTATAGCGTCGGCGAGATGATGGGCCGCGACATCCACCTGCTGGAAGGACCCGAGACCGATCCCGATGCGATCGCCGCGATCGGGCAGGCGCTCAGGGAAGAGCGGCCGATCTCGGCGACGGTGCTGAGCTACCGCCGCGACGGCAAGCCGTTCTGGGCGAGCCTGCACATCAGCCCGATCCACAATGCGGCGAAGCGGCTGCAAGCCTTCGTCGCCGTCTTCTTCGACCGGGGCGACCACCGCGAGGTGAACGCCGAGCGTCAGATCGCGGAGTTCATGTCCAACATCAGCCATGAGCTGCGCACGCCGCTCAACGGCGTCATCGGCTTCACGGATCTGCTGCTCAACGAGACCCTGCCAGCGGAGCAGCGCCGCTACGCCACCTTCGTCCGCGACGCCGGCCGGTCGCTGCTCGCGATCATCAACAACTCGCTCGAGTTCGCCAATGTCCGCACGCGGCCGGATGCCCGCGAGGTCGATTTCAGCGTCGCCGAGCTGGCGCTCAGCTGCAACCGGGTGGTGTGGCATGACGCGCGCCGAAAGGGCCTCGACCTCAACTTCGTCATGAAGCCCGACGTCGTCGACGGCGTGCGGGGCCATCCCGACCGTATCCGCCAGGCTGTCCTCGACCTGCTGGGCAACGCGGTCAAGTTCACCGAGAAGGGCAGCGTCGTTCTTTCCGTTGCCAGGGGCCAGGACACGCCCGCCGGCACGACGCTGAGTTTCGCGGTCGCCGATACTGGCGTCGGAATCGCCGCCGAGAAGCTGCGCACGCTCTTCGACAGGCCGGCGGTGGCCGGCGGCCTACCGATGTGCAAGGCGCTCATCGAGCAGATGGGCGGCCGGATCGCGGTCAAGAGCACGCCCGGCGCGGGCAGCGAGTTCTCGTTCACCGTGCCGCTGAAGCTTCGCGACGATCGCCCCGCGACGGCGTCGACGTCGGTGCGGAAGAAGGGCCGGATCCTTCTCGCGGAGGATACGCCGATGAACCAGGAGCTGGTCGTCGCCCTCCTGACGCGATCGGGCTACGAGGTCGAGGTGGTCGGCGACGGCGTGGCGGCCGTCGAGGCGGCGCGGCAGCGCCCCTTCGATGTGCTGCTCCTCGACGTGCAGATGCCGCGCCTGGACGGCGTCAAGGCGACGGAAGCGATCCGCGCCCTGCCGAATCCGATGGGCAGCGTGCCCATCATTGCCATCACCGCCAAGGCCCTGCCCAAGGATGTGGAGCGCTGCCGCGCCGCGGGGATGAACGATCACCTGGCCAAGCCCATCGACAGCGCGGCGCTGCTGGCGCTGGTCGATCGTTGGGCGCGCGCCTCGGCGCAACAGGTCGCGCCGGTCGTGTCCCGCAAGCCGACGGCCGAGCGCTCTCCCCGGCTCGACCGGAGCGCGCTGGAGAGCCTGGGCAAGCATCTCGGCGCCGAGCGCACGGCGCAGATGGTCGATGTCGCGATGAAGGAGATCCCGGAGCGGCTGGAGCGCATGCTGCGGCAGGTCTCCGACCGCGCGCGCATCACACAGGATGCGCACGAGCTCCTCTCGGTGGCCGAGAAGCTCGGCCTGGCCGATCTGGCCGGGCAGTGCCGGCGCCTCGGCGCGGCGCCGAGCGAGGCCGATGATTGGCAGATCGGCGTCATGGTCGAGAATGCCAAGACCGCCGCCGAACGCGCCATCGCCGCGATCCGCCGGGACGCCCCCCCTCATGCCGCGGAGTGATCGCCGCCGAGCCGGCGCCGGGGTTTGCC
The DNA here is from genome assembly GCA_036383115.1 of Allostellaceae bacterium. Lineage (GTDB taxonomy): Bacteria > Pseudomonadota > Alphaproteobacteria > ATCC43930 > CGMCC-115725 > DAHUYF01. The sequence continues at coordinate 2,839 of DASVOY010000347.1, read as the reverse complement.
TGCGGCGACCGCTCGGCTATCGTGACGGCCGCAGCAGGGAGGGAGCGTCGTGGCCAACACCTATGAAATCGCGGTGATCCCGGGCGACGGAATCGGCAAGGAAGTGGTGCCCGAGGGCAAGCGCGTGCTCGAGGCCGCGGCGCGGCGCTACGGCTTTACCCTCCAATGGCGCGACTATGACTGGAGCTGCGAGCGCTTCGCCAAGACCGGCGCGATGATGCCCAAGGACGGGCTGGACCAGATCAAGGGCATGGACGGCATCTTCCTCGGCGCGGTGGGATACCCGGGCGTGCCGGATCACGTCTCGCTCTGGGGATTGCTGATCCCGATCCGCCGCAACTTCCGGCAATACGTCAATCTCCGCCCGGTGCGGCTCCTCGCCGGCGTCGACTCGCCCTTGAAGGACAGGAAGCCCGGCGACATCGATTTCTACGTCGTGCGCGAGAACAACGAGGGCGAGTATTCCGAGATCGGCGGCCGGCTCTATTCGGGCACGCCGATGGAGATGGCGCTGCAGCAGAGCGTGTTCACCCGCACCGGCTGCGACCGCATCATGCGCTATGCCTTCGAGCTCGCGATGACGCGCAAGAAGCATGTCACCTCGGCGACCAAGTCGAACGGCATCATCCATACCATGCCCTATTGGGACGAGCGCTTCGCCGCCATCGGCAAGGAGTTTCCGCAGGTCAAGACCGACCAATACCACATCGACATCCTGACCGCGCATTTCGTGCGCAATCCGCATTGGTTCGACGTGGTAGTGGGCTCGAATCTGTTCGGCGACATCCTGTCGGACCTGGGGCCGGCGGTGGTGGGGTCGATCGGCATCGCGCCCTCCGCCAACATCAATCCCGAGCGCGAATTCCCCTCGATGTTCGAGCCGGTGCACGGCTCGGCGCCCGACATCTACGGCAAGGGCATCGCCAACCCTATCGGCCAGATCTGGTGCGGCGCGATGATGCTGGCGCATTTGGGCGAGACCGCTGCCGGGGCGGCGATCGAGAAGGCGATCGCCCAGGTGCTCGCCGACCGCTCGGCGCCGAAGACGCCCGATCTCGGCGGCAAGGCCAGCACGAAGGACCTTGGTGTCGCCATTGCGGCCGCGCTCGGCTGAGCGAAGGACGCGGCATGAGCGAGCGCTATTTCGACGATTTCGCCGTGGGCGAGCGCTTCACCACGCGCGGCGTGACGCTCACCGAGAGCATGATCATCGCTTTCGCCATGACCTACGACCCGCAGCCCTTCCATATCGATGTCGAGGCGGCACAGGAAAGCAATTACGGCGGGCTCATCGCCAGCGGCTTCCAGACGCTGGCGCTGGGCTTCCGCATGGTGCTTGAGACCGGCGTGTTCCGCGCCTCGAGCATGGGCTCCCCGGGCTTCGACGAGCTGCGCTGGCTCAAGCCGGTGCGGCCCGGCGACACGCTCCACACCGAGCTCGAGATCAAGGAGAAGAAGCCGTCCTCCTCGAAACCCGACCGCGGCATCCTGCGCATCGCGTACCGCATCAAGAACCAGAAGGACGAGGAGGTGCTGACCTTCCTGTCGATGCACCTATTGAAAAGGTTGGCGTAGGCAACTGACCCTGCACCGCCCGGGAGAGTATGACCCCCCTTCGGCCGCGCTGTAGTGTGACGCAAAAATCGGCGCGCTCGCTTGATCCACATCAAACCGTTCAACCTCAGCATAGGGTAACTTTACTTTCAGAATAGGATGGGTTTAGTTTTAGTGGCAGACAACGCTTCTGTGGCATCTAAGAGTTACGGGCCCGGGAGCGTGAAGCCGGCTGGGAGAGTGGGGATGATCGTTCTATCGCCGATGAGGGTGTTGCCAAGCGCGAGCGGCTTCCGGATTGCGGTCGCCGCCCGCCTCTCCATGTCGCTTGCATCCCGTCGCATCGCAGGCCCGAGGGCTCGCGCGGCGTGGCGCGCCCTCGCCCTATGTCTCGCCGGCGCCGCGGCGCTCGCGCTCGCGGCGCCATCGGCGCAGGCGCTGCCCAGCTTCGCGCGGCAGACGGGTCAGGAATGTGCCGCCTGCCATAACGGCTTCCCCGAGCTCACGCCCTACGGCCGGCTGTTCAAGCTCAACGGCTACACCTTCAGGGGTGGCGAATCGAACCTGCCGCCGGTCTCGGTCATGCTGGTTCCGTCCTTTACGCATACCCAGGCCGACCAGCCGGGCGGCGCCGCGCCGCATTTCGGTCCGAACGATAACTTCTCATTCTCGGGCAGCCTCTTCTATGGCGGCGCCATCACCTCCAACATCGGCGCTCTGGCCCAGGTGACGTACGACCATGCAGCCCGCAACTTCAACTGGGACAACCTCGACGTCCGCTACGCGCACGCGACCACCCTGCTCGATCGGGAGACCGTCTTCGGCGTGACGGTCAACAACAACCCGACCGTCACCGATCTCTGGAACTCGACGCCGGCCTGGGGCTTTCCGTTCGTCAGCTCGGCGCTGGCGCCGACGCCGGCGGCAGCGACGCTGATCGAGGGCGGCTTGGCGCAGCAGGTCCTCGGCGCCAGCGCCTACAATTTCTGGAATCGCCTGGTCTATACCGAGGTCGGCTTCTACCGCACTTTGTCGCCGACCACCCTGACCACGCTCGGGATCGCGCCCGGCGGCACCAGCTCGATCAAGAACGTCGCCCCCTATTGGCGTGTCGCCCTGGCGCCGAGCTGGGGTCAGAATTCGGTCGAGGTCGGCGTCTTCGGCATCGCCGCGACGCTGATTCCCGAACGCACCCGCGACAACGGCACGGATCACCTGACGGATGTCGGCTTCGACGCGCAGTACCAGTGGCTCGGCGCGCGTGACAGCTTCTCGCTCCAGGGCT
>DASVOY010000346.1:0-2900 GCA_036383115.1 Allostellaceae bacterium | reverse complement strand
CTGGGTAACTCTTCAAACGGCGGAGCGTGCGCCGGCCGCGCCCGCTCCGCCCGGTGTTACTAATAACTGCGCTGCTCGAGCTCGACGTTGAGACCGAGCGAGCGGAGCTCCTTCACCAGGACGTTGAAGGATTCCGGAATGCCGGCCTCGAAATTGTCGTCGCCACGAACGATCGCCTCGTAGACCTTGGTGCGGCCGGAGACGTCGTCCGACTTGACGGTGAGCATCTCCTGCAGCGTGTAGGCGGCGCCATAGGCCTCGAGCGCCCACACTTCCATTTCGCCGAAGCGCTGGCCGCCGAACTGCGCCTTGCCGCCCAGCGGCTGCTGGGTGACGAGGCTGTAGGGGCCTATCGAGCGCGCGTGGATCTTGTCGTCGACCAGGTGGTGCAGCTTCAGCATGTAGATGTAGCCGACGGTCACCCGGCGATCGAACGGCTCGCCGGTGCGCCCGTCGACCAGCGTGACCTGGCCCGAGGTGTCGAGGCCGGCCTGCGTCAGCATGCCGACGATGTCCTCCTCGCGCGCGCCGTCGAAGACGGGGCTCGCCACCGGCACGCCGTGGCGCAGGTTCTCGCCGAGCTCCATCACCTCGTTGTCCTCGAGGTGCTTGATGTCGGCCTGGTCGTTCCTGTCGGTATAGACGCCGTTCAGGAACTTGCGCAGGTCCGCGGCCTTGCCGCCGTTGCGCCTGACCTTGTCGACGATCTCGCCGATCTGGCGGCCGAGCCCGGCCGAGGCCCATCCGAGATGGGTCTCGAGGATCTGGCCGACATTCATGCGCGACGGCACGCCCAGCGGGTTCAGCACGATATCGACCGGCGTGCCGTCCTCGAGGTAAGGCATGTCCTCGACCGGCATGATCCTGGAGATCACGCCCTTGTTGCCGTGGCGGCCGGCCATCTTGTCGCCGGGCTGCAGCTTGCGCTTCACTGCGACGAAGACCTTGACCATCTTCATCACGCCGGGCGGCAGCTCGTCGCCGCGCTGCAGCTTCTCGACCTTGTTCTCGAAGCGCTGGTTGAGCCGCTCGATGGAGTCGTCCATGAGCTTCTTGAGCGCCTCCATGTCGGCCATGTTCTTGTCGTTGCGGATGGCGATCTGGCGCCACTGGCCGGGCGTGTAGTCGCCGAGCACCGCCTCGGTGATCTTGGTGCCGGACTTCATGCCCTTGGGCCCGCTCGCCACGTCCTGGCCGATGAGCAGCTCCTTCATGCGCGCATGGAAGCTGCGCTCGAGAATCGTCCGCTCGTCGTCGCGGTCCTTGGCGAGACGCTCGATCTCGGCGCGCTCGATGGCGAGGGCGCGCTCGTCCTTGTCGACACCGCGCCGAGAGAAGACGCGGACCTCGACGATCGTGCCCGATACGCCCGGCGGCAGGCGGAGCGACGTGTCGCGCACGTCGGACGCCTTCTCGCCGAAGATGGCGCGCAGCAGCTTCTCCTCAGGCGTCATCGGCGATTCGCCCTTGGGCGTTACCTTGCCGACGAGGATATCGCCCGGCTTCACCTCGGCGCCGATATAGACGATGCCCGCCTCGTCGAGGTTCTTGAGCGCCTCTTCACCGACATTCGGGATATCGCGGGTGATCTCCTCCTGGCCGAGCTTGGTGTCGCGCGCCATCACCTCGAATTCCTCGATGTGGATCGAGGTGAAGACGTCGTCCGACACGCTGCGCTCGGAGATGAGGATCGAGTCCTCGAAGTTGTAGCCGTTCCACGGCATGAACGCGCAGAGCACGTTGCGGCCGAGCGCGAGCTCGCCCAACTGCGTCGACGGGCCGTCGCCGATGATGTCGCCAGCCTTCACCACGTCGCCGACCTTCACCAGGGGGCGCGGGGTGATGCAAGTATTCTGGTTCGAGCGCTGGAACTTCAGCAGATTATAGATGTCAACGCCGGGCGCGTCGGCCGAGGTCTCCTCGGTGGCGCGCACGACGATGCGCATGCCGTCGACCTGGTCGACCATGCCGGAGCGCCGCGCGATGATGGTGACGCCGGAATCGCGGGCCACCGTCTCCTCCATGCCGGTGCCGACGAGCGGCGCCTCGGCGCGGATCAAAGGCACCGCCTGGCGCTGCATGTTCGAGCCCATGAGCGCGCGGTTGGCGTCGTCGTTCTCGAGGAACGGGATGAGCGCCGCCGCCACCGACACGAGCTGCTTCGGTGAGACGTCGATGAAGTCGATGTCCTGCGGCCGGGCCATGACGAAATCGCCGGCCTTGCGGCAGTTGGTGAGGTCGGCCTTGACGCGGCCCTTGTCGTCGAGTTCGACATTGGCCTGGGCGATGGCGTAGCGGCCCTCCTCCATGGCGGAGAGATAGGCCACCTCGTCCGTCACCTGGCCGTCGACGACGCGGCGGTACGGGCTTTCGATGAAGCCGTACTGGTTGACCCGCGCATAGGTGGCGAGGCTGTTGATGAGGCCGATATTCGGGCCTTCCGGCGTCTCGATCGGGCAGATGCGGCCGTAATGGGTTGGATGAACGTCGCGCACCTCGAAGCCGGCACGTTCGCGGGTAAGGCCGCCCGGGCCCAGCGCCGAAAGCCGCCGCTTGTGCGTGATCTCGGAGAGCGGGTTGGTCTGGTCCATGAACTGCGAGAGCTGCGAGGAGCCGAAGAACTCGCGCACCGCCGCCGCCGCCGGCTTGGCGTTGATCAGGTCGTGCGGCATCACCGTGTCGATCTCGACCGAGCTCATGCGCTCGCGGATCGCGCGCTCCATGCGCAGGAGACCGACGCGGTACTGGTTCTCCATAAGCTCGCCGACCGAGCGCACCCGGCGGTTGCCGAGATGGTCGATGTCGTCGATGTCGCCGCGGCCGTCCTTCAGGTCGACCAGCACATTGAGGATCGCCAGGATGTCGGCCTTGCGCAGGACCCGCACGGTATCCTCGGTGTC
>DASVOY010000345.1:0-4225 GCA_036383115.1 Allostellaceae bacterium | reverse complement strand
GTGCTCGCCAGCGCGATCTCGAAGCCGGCCGGCTCGCGCGACTGCGAGCATGGTGGGGGCTGCGGGGTGCCCGGGCTCGTCGCGGTCGCCCAGGCAACCCAGGGCTCGGTTCAGAATGTCCTGGAGGTGAGCACGGGCCAGCTCGAATCCGCGCTTGCGCAGTCGGACGTCGCCTATTGGGCCTATTCCGGCGGGGTGCCTGCGGCGCGGCGTTGCGGTAACGCCAAGGAAGAGGTGGCGGCGCGCAACAGCGGCATCGTGCAGCTTAGGACGCGTGCTCCCCTCAGGAACCTGCGCGTCATCGCTGCTCTGTATCCCGAGGACGTGCACGTGGTGGTGCAGGCGAGCAGCGCGATCCACAGCCTGCGCGACCTCAGGGGCAAGCGCGTTGGCCTGGGCGAGCCGGAATCCGGTACCCTGGCCGATGCGCGACTGGTGCTCGAGGCGGCCGGTCTGAATGAATGCGAGGTCAAGGCCGAGTACCTCCGCCTTTCCGATGCGGCGGACGCGCTGGCGCAGGGGCGAATCGACGCTTTCTTCATGACGAGCGGCTATCCAGTGCCGGCGATCGCCGATATCGCCGCGGCGACGCCCACCCGCCTGGTGCCGATCCCGCGCGATGTCGCCGAGCGGCTCGTGCACAAATTCTCCTTCTTCGCCGCCGATACCATTCCCGGCGGCAGCTACCCCGGCGTCGATGAGGGTACCGCCACCGTCAGCACGACGGCACTGTGGGTGGTCCGCGCGGAAATCCAAGACAATCTCGTCTACGCCATCACCAAGGCGCTGTGGAGCGACGCGACCAAGCGGCTGCTCGACGCTGCCCACCCGGCCGGCAAGCGCATCCGCCTCGCCACTGCCCTGGACGGCGTCGCGATTCCGCTCCATGCCGGCGCCGCCCGCTTCTATCGGGAGGCGGGGCTGAAAGTGCCCGACACGCAGTAGCCGCATCCGGCCGGGCGGACCGAGGCTGCGGCGCCGCGTGGCTTCCTGAAAAAGCCGTTCCGCGCCGCGCAGCTCGTCGACGCCGTCCGTCTCGCGCTCGACCGCCGGTAGGCTAGTCGCGCCTACGCCGATTTGCGGATGTCGAAGACGAGTACGCCGTCCTCCTCGCGTGACGCGAGGAGCTGATGGCCGGTGGTCTTGCAGAAATGCTCGAAATCCTTGACCGCGCCGGGGTCGGTGGCGAGCACGCGCAGCACGCCGCCCGCCGCCACGTCGCGCATGGCCTTGCGCGCCTTGAGGACGGGCAGCGGGCATTTCAGCCCCTTGGTGTCGAGGATCGCCAGCTCAGTCATGCGCGCGCTCAGCCGAACCGATTGTTCTTGGCGAAGCCTTGCGGCGCGACGCGGCCGCTTCCGGCGCGCTCGCCGACCCAGCCGCGCAGATCGGTCTCGGTGCGGGTGCGGTCGCCGAGCTTCCAGGTGAGGCCGTCGGATTTCCTGAACACCTTGGCGTCGCTCAGCTCGCCGTCGTGATAGCGCTGCAGGATGATGCCGCGGCCGCGCGCCATCTCCGGCACCTCGCTCAGCTTGAAGATGAGCAGCTTGCGGTTGGTGCCGACCACCGCGACATGATCGCCCTCGGCCGGCACGCAGACGCGCGCCGTTGCGTCGTCGCCGAGCGCCATCACCACCTTGCCGTTGCGCGTCTGCCCCAGCGCCTCGTCCGCCGGGACGATGAAGCCGCGCCCATCGCTGGACGCAACCAGGAGCCTTGTGCCCGCGGTGTAGGGCATGATCGCGGCCACGTCGTGCTCGTTGTCGAGGTCGATCATCAGCCGCAGCGGCTCGCCATGGCCGCGCCCGCCCGGCAGCTTGTCGACGGAGAGGGTGTAGAAGCGGCCGTTGGTGGCGAAGATCATCAGCTTGTCGGTGGTCGTCGTCGGCACGACGAAGCGCTCCTCGTCGCCCTCCTTGTACTTGATCTCGGCGAGGGGGACGTTGTGACCCTTGACCGCGCGAATCCAGCCCTTCGCCGAGCACAGCACCGTCACCGGCTCGCGCTCGACCAGCGCCTCGACGGGGACGTCGACAGCGGCGGGCGGCGCACCGACCTGGGTACGCCGCTTGCCGAGCGGGCCCGCACCGAACGCCTTGCGGATATCGGCGAGCTCCGCCGTGATCGCCTTCCATTGCTTCTTGTCGTCGTCGAGCAGCGCACTCAGCTCCTTTTCTTCGGCGCCCAGGCCTTCGAGCTCCTGCTTGATCGCGATCTCCTCGAGCCGGCGCAAAGCGCGCAGGCGCATGTTGAGGATGGCCTCGACCTGCATCTCGCTGAGACGCCAGCGCTTCATCATGCGCTCCTTGGCGTCGTCATGCTCGCGGATGATGCGGATCACCTCGTCGAGATTGAGGTAAACAATCATCTGGCCTTTGAGGATCTCGCTCCTGCGCGCGATCTCGGCCAGGCGGAATCGAGTCACACGCTGAAGCACGTCGCGGCGATGGTCTAGGAAGGACTGGAGCGCCTCCTTCAGGTCCATCACCCGCGGCACGCCCTGGGCGTCGAGCACGTTCATGTTGAGCGGCACGCGCGTCTCGAGCTCGGTGGCGCGGAACAGCGATTCCATCAGCACCACGGGATCGACGTTGCGCGTCTTGGGCTCGAGCACGAGCCGCACCTTGTCCGTCGACTCGTCGCGCACATCGGCGAGCAGCGGCAGTTTTCGCTCCTCGAGCAGCGCCGCGATCTTCTCGATGAGGCGCGATTTCGGCACCTGGTAGGGGATCTCGCTGACGATCACCTGGTAGAGGCCGTGCGCGAGCTTCTCCACCTCCCAGCGGGCGCGCAGGCGGAAGCTGCCGCGTCCGGTGGCATAGGCCTGCCGGATCGCGTCGGGCGCCTCGACCAGCACGCCGCCGGTCGGGAAGTCCGGCCCGGGCAACAGCTCGACGAGATCCTCGACGCTGCAGCGCTTGTGCTTGACCAGATGGGTCAGCGCATCGCAGAGCTCGCCGACATTGTGCGGCGGAATGCTCGTCGCCATGCCCACCGCGATGCCGCTCGCGCCATTGGCAAGGAGGTTCGGGAAACGCGCCGGCAGCACCACCGGCTCGCTGTTCTCGCCGTCATAGGTGGCGCGGAAATCGACCGCGTCCTGGTCTATGCCGGCGAGCAGCGCCTGCGCGACCTCGGTGCGGCGGCTCTCGGTGTAGCGGTAGGCCGCCGCGTTGTCGCCGTCGATGTTGCCGAAGTTGCCCTGGCCGTCGACCAGCGGATAGCGCTGCGCGAAATCCTGCGCCAGGCGCACGAGCGCGTCGTAGACGGCGACGTCGCCATGGGGGTGGAATTTGCCGATGACGTCGCCGACGACGCGCGCGCATTTCTTGTAGCCCGACTTGGGGTCGAGCTTGAGTTCGCGCATGGCGTAGAGCAGGCGGCGATGCACCGGCTTCAGCCCGTCGCGCACATCCGGCAGCGAGCGGGCGGTGATGGTGGAGAGGGCATAGGAGAGATAGCGCTCGCCCAGCGCCTCGGCGAAATCCACGTCGCGGATTTCACCGACGGTGGCGGTCTTGCTCATGGGGATCCGATCAAAATGCGCCTACTCGGCACGAGATAATGTAGCCATCCGTTGCAGAACGTCAACAAAACGGGAACGCGCCGCCGGTGTTTTCTGGTGATGCGGCGCAAAGACGCGGTGCTCGAGGAAATAGTCGGTGAGGGTGAGGCCATCGAGCACATCTCGCGGCGAGGGCGCCGCGTTGCTGCCCGGCAGGAGAAAACGCGGCAGCGGCAGCAGGCGGTCGCGATAAGGCTCCCCCGCCCTTGATGACACGGCCTGGCCGGATTTGGGTGAGACATAAATGAGGTCGCCGGTCTCGCCCGTGGCGGCGCAGCGCGAGAGGTCGAGGCCGAATCCGAGTTCGGCCAGCAGCGCCAGCTCCCATGCGACGTAGCGGGCCGCCCAGCCGACATCGGCGTCGAGCGCCTCGAGCAATTCGAGCAGCCCCTCGTAAGCCCGCGGATGCGGCTCGCGCTCGGGCAGGGTCGCCTCGGCCATGGCAGCGGCGCCGGCGAGGCAGGCGAGCCGCCCGGGATCGTCCATGAAGCGCGCCGCATGGCCGCGCACCAGCTCGCCGGCGATGCCGCCGAGATGCTCGGCCAGCCGCGCCTTCCAGGTGACGGCGAGGCGGTTGCCGATCTGGTACACCGTGCGCAGCTTCGGCCCCTGCCCGCCCCGCACCAGCCCGGCGTGACGGCCATGGCCGCGGGTCAGGAG
>DASVOY010000344.1:0-3585 GCA_036383115.1 Allostellaceae bacterium | reverse complement strand
CCGAACCTCTTCGGCGGCAAGAACTGGGAGCCGATGTCCTACAGCCCGCAGACCGGGCTGGTCTACATCCCGTCCTTCAACCTCTGCATGGACCTGATCGGCAAGAAGCAGGAATACAAGCGCGGGATCATGTTCCTCGCTTCGGAGTGGGATCTCGCCAAGCCGGGACCGGGCGGGTACATGAGCGAGCTCGTCGCCTGGGACCCGATCAAGCAGCAGAAGGTCTGGGGCGTGAAGGAGGAGCTGCCCTTCATGGGCGGCACACTCGCCACGGCGGGCGGACTCGTGTTCCACGGCAACATCCAGGGCTGGTTCGAGGCCTTCGACGCGAAGACCGGGCAGGAGCTGTGGAAGTTCAATGCCGGGTCCGGAATCAGCCAGGGGCCGATCACCTATGAGCTCGGCGGCAAGCAATACGTCGCCGTGGTCTCCGGTCGGCTGAAGACGCCGCCGTCCTTCCTGGCGCATATCGGCGAACGCATCTTTGCCTCGAGCCCGGAGGGCGGCGCCCTGTTCGTGTTCGAGCTATCCGGTTCGTGAACGCAGGTCGTCGCTCTGCGCCGGCGGGGGCGGACAATGATCCGTCCCCGTCCGAGCCTTGCGTCGAGACTGGCCGGCGGATGGCATCGTCGTCGACTCTGCTCGCGATCTCGCTTTGCGCTGCTCTCGTCTTGGCGACCGATGGCATCGCGAGCGGAACACTATGGCCGGGCGCTGCCTCGGCCGCTGAAGCCACCGACGCCAGGATCGCCCTCGCGAACCCGTTCCAAGGCGATACATCGGCCGCCGCGGAGGGGAAAAGTCTCTTCAACCAGTACTGCTCGCACTGTCACGCGCCGAACGCCATGAACCCGGATCCGGTCAAGGATCTCCGGCGCCTCCAGCGGCGCTACGGTGATCGCATGACCGATGTGTTCTATACGACCATGACCTCAGGGCGGCCCGACAAAGGCATGCCCGTCTGGGGCGGCGTGCTCGACGACCAGACACTGTGGAAGATTTTCACGTTCCTGCAGACGGTGCAAAGCGGCTCCTGATCCGGAGCTGCGGGATTGCAGCTTTGCCGATCCCTTATGACGATCACCCAACGGCCTCACGCGTCATCCCGACGCACGGTTGCCCGGGCGTGCACAGCCGCTTGACGCGCTGGCGGCGCTGGTCGACAGTCACGTCTCGATCGGAAGGCAGGTGAGAACATGAATCTGGTCAGATCAAGCATCTTGCTCGCTGTAGCAATGGCATTGAGCGCCTGCGGTACGCAGCCCGGCGACCGCGCCGGCACGGGCGCCATCATCGGCGCCGGCACCGGCGGCATCATTGGCTTGGCTTTCGGCGGCGTTGGCGTCGGAGCGGGAGCATTCGTCGGTGCCGCCATCGGCGCCGGCACGGGCGCGCTCACCAACGACAAGCAGATCAATCTCGGCAAGCCCGTCTGGCGCTGACCGCCGCGACCCGGCGCGGTTACCCAGCACATCACATGGCGGGAGCTCATCGAGCTCCCGCGTCGCCGTCGAGAAGCGCTTGCAGCAGCTCCAGCTCGAGCTTCGCTTCCTCGCTCATGCGGCCCTTGGTCCAGCCTAAATTCGTTTGACTTCCCGTCAAATTAGCGATGCCATCAGCGTTGCAATCGCCACGCGTGACGGATGGTGCCGCGATGAGCGAGCCATTTAGCCGCCGACGCTTTCTTGCCGCGACCGGCGCAGCGGCGATGACCGGAGTGCTGGCGGCGAAGAGCGGCTTTGCCGCCGCGCCGATCGCACCGGCGGCTGCCGGTCCGGAGTGCCGCACCGCCAAGGAACTGATTTCAGAGCTGGCGGCGCGCCGCGTCTCCGCGGTCGAACTCGTGCAGCAGGCAAAAGCGCGGATCGAGGCGCTCGACGGCCGCATCAATGCCGTGGTCGTGCGCGACTTCGAGCGCGCGCATGAGGCGGCGCTGGAAGCCGACGCGGCATTGGCGCGCGGCGAGCGGCGACCGCTTCTCGGCCTGCCGATGACGGTCAAGGAAGCCTACAACGTCGCCGGGTTGCCGACGACCTGGGGCATGCCGCGCTTCAAGGGCTGGCAGCCGAAGGAGGACGCGGTGCTGGTCCAGCGCCTGAAGGCGGCGGGCGCGATCATCCTCGGCAAGACCAACGTGCCCTTCGTGCTCTCGGACTGGCAGAGCTATAACGAGATCTACGGCACCACCAACAATCCCTGGGATCTGGGCCGGACGCCCGGCGGCTCCTCGGGCGGGAGCGCGGCGGCGCTCGCGGCCGGATATGTCGCGCTCGAGCTCGGCTCCGACATCGGCGGCTCGCTGCGCGCGCCGGCGCATTACTGCGGCGTCTACAGCCACAAGCCGAGCTGGGCGCTGCTGCCGTCGCGCGGGCACACGCCGCCCAAGGGAACGCCCTCTTCGCGCGAGACCGATCTCGCCGTGGTCGGGCCGATGGCGCGAAGCGCCGGCGACCTTGCCCTCGCGCTCGATGTGCTGGCCGGACCGGACGAGCCGTTCTCGGCAGCCTTCCGGCTGTCGCTGCCGAAGGCGCGGCACGAGGATCTCAGGAGCTTCCGCGTGCTGGTCATCGATGCGCATCCCCTGGAGCCGACGTCGGCTGCGGTGCGCGGCGCGCTCGACCGGCTCGTGCAGCGTCTCGGCAAGAGCGGCGTGAAACTCGCCCATTCCGCGCCGCTGCTGCCCGACCTCGCCGAGATGACGCGGGCGTATCTTCGGCTGCTCATCGCGGTCTTCGCCGCGGATATGCCGCTCCCGGCCTATCAGCAGGCGGAAGCCAGGGCGGCGGCGCTCTCGCCCGATGATGAGAGCCTCGCAGCCATCCGCGCGCGGGCTACCGTCCAGAGCCATCGCGACTGGGTCATGGCCGACCGGGTGCGCACGCGCATGCAGCGGCAATGGCGCGAGGTGTTCCGGGAATGGGACGTCGTGCTCTGCCCGGCGATGCCGACGCCCGCCTTCCCGCATGACCACTCGCCCATGCAGGCGCGGCATATCGACATCGATGGTGAGGCGTGCCCCTATGACGACCAGATCGCCTGGCCCGGCGTCGCGACGCTGGCGGGGCTGCCGGCGACGACGGTGCCGGTCGAGCGTACCGAAGCCGGCCTTCCCGTCGGCCTGCAGATCGTCGGCCCCTATCTCGAGGACCGCACGGCGGTCGAATTCGCCGCGTTGCTGGAGCGCGAGTTCGGCGGCTTCGTCGCGCCGCCCGCCCAGTGACGGCGCCTACAGCAGCCCCAGCTCGAGCTTCGCTTCCTCGCTCATGCGGTCCTTGGTCCAGGGTGGGGTCCAGACCAGCTTGACGCGGGCGTCCTGCACGCCGGGCACCGCCGCGATCGCCTGCTGCACCTGGCCGGGCAGCGCGCCCGCCACCGGGCAGGCGGGGGTCGTCAGCGTCATCTCGACGTAGATGGTGCCGTCCTTGTTGACGATGAGCTCGTAGATGAGGCCGAGATCGACGAGGTTCACGGGGATCTCGGGATCGCGCACCGTCTTCAGCGCCTCGATCACCTTCTCCTGCAGTGCCGGATCGCCCTCGTCGCGCTCCGGCCGCTCGACCTCCTCCTCGTAGACCGAGGGCTCGC
>DASVOY010000343.1:0-7873 GCA_036383115.1 Allostellaceae bacterium | reverse complement strand
GCCGGCCGCTGCCCAGCGGCAGGCGAGCCACGGTGGCGATGCGGTCGCCGGCGATCGCGACATCCGCCATTGCTGCCGGTGCGCCGCTGCCGTCGAGCACGCTGCCGCCGCGCAGCACGAGATCATAGGTGGCCATGGCCGAGGCTTACGCCTTCGCCGCCACGGCCTCGACCTCGACGAGGAGGTCGGGACGGGCGAGCGCGCTGATGACGAGCAGCGTCGAGGCGGGCCGCGCCTCGCCGAGCTGGCGCGCGCGCACCTTGCCGTAGGCCGCCACGTTCTCGGCGCGGGTGATGAAATGCGTGCACTTGACCAGGTTCTCGACGCCCATGCCGGCCGCGGCGAGCACCGCCTTGACGTTGCGCCAGCACTGCTCCGCCTGCGCCTCGAACCCGGCCGGCACGCTGCCGTCGGGCGCGACGCCGACCTGCCCCGAGATATGGAGCCAGCGTGCATTGGCCGGAACCTCGACGCCGTGGCTGAAGGGGCCGGTCGGCGCGGCGACGGTGCTGGGATTGTAGGTCTTCATGCGTGTCCTCCCGTTGCTGAGCTGGTGGCCAAAGGCTCGCCTCACCCCTTGAGCGGCGCGCGGCGCAGGAAATCGAAGTCGCAGCCGTAATCGGCCTGCAGGATCTCGCGATGATAGAGCCGCGCATAGCCGCGAGCGGGCGCGGACGGCGGCTGCACCGGGCGCCGCGCCAGCTCGACCGGATCGACCAGGAGATCGAGCCGCCGCTCCTTGATGCTCAATCGGATGCGGTCGCCGCTGCGCGCCTTGGCCAGCGGCCCGCCGCTCGCCGCGTCGGGCGTCACATGCAGCACCACCGTGCCATAGGCGGTGCCACTCATGCGCGCGTCGGAGATGCGCACCATGTCCTTGATCCCCGCGCGTGCGAGCTTCGCCGGGATCGGCAGGTAGCCCGCTTCCGGCATCGCCGTGTCGCTGGTCGGCCCGGCATTCTGCAGCACGAGGAAATCATCGGGCGTCACCTCGAGCGCAGGGTCGTCGATGCGGCGCGCGAGGTCCTCGAGCGAGGTGAAGACGACGGCGCGGCCCTCGCGCTCGAACAGCATGGCGTCGGCGGCGGAGCGCTTGAAGATCGCGCCCCTCGGCGCCAGCGAGCCGAACAGCGCGACGAGCCCGCCTTGCGGCTGCAGCGGCGTATCGAGCGGCCGGATCACCTTGCGGTCGACATAGCCGCCTTCGCCCTCGGCGAGGCGCTCGCCCAGGGTCTCGCGGGTGACGGTCATCGCGTCGAGATGCAGCAGCGGCTTCAGCTCGCGCAGCACCGCGCCGATGCCGCCGGCGGCGAAGAGATCCTCCATGTAGTGCGGCCCGGTAGGCTTCAGATCGACGAGCACCGGCGTCGCGTCGCTGAGCTCGTTGAGCTGCCGCAGCGGGACGTCGACGCCGACGCGCCCGGCGATCGCCGTCAGATGCACGATGGCGTTGGTGGAGCCGCCGATGGCGAGCAGCACGCGCAGCGCATTCTCGACCGATTTCGCGGTGATGACCCGGTCGGGCGTGAGCTTTGAGCGGGCGAGCGCCACCGCGGCCGCGCCGGTCGCCTCGGCAGCGCGCAGCCGGTCGGCATGGACGGCGGGGATCGCCGCGGTGCCCGGCAGCATCATGCCCAGCGCCTCGGCGATCGACGCCATGGTGCTCGCCGTGCCCATGACCGCGCAGGTGCCGGCGGTGGTGGCGAGCCTTCCCTCGACCTCGTCGATCTCCTCCCGGCTGATCTCGCCGGCGCGAAAGCGCGCCCAGAAGCGGCGGCAATCGGTGCAGGCGCCCAGGCGCTCGCCGCGGTGCGGCCCGGTCATCATCGGCCCGGTGACGAGCTGGATCGCCGGCACATTGGCCGAGGCCGCGCCCATGAGCTGTGCCGGGACGGTCTTGTCGCAGCCGCCGATCAGCACCACCGCATCCATCGGCTGGGCGCGGATCATCTCCTCGGTGTCGATCGACATGAGGTTGCGGAACATCAGGCTGGTGGGCGTGAGGTAGACCTCGCCCAGGGAGATGGTCGGGAACTCGATCGGCAGCGCCCCCGCCGCCAGCACGCCGCGCTTCACCGCGTCGACGAGCTCGGGCACCAGGCGGTGGCAGTTGTTGAACCCGCTCGCGGTGTTGGCGATGCCGATGACCGGCTTCGCCAGCATCTCCGCCGAGTAGCCCATCGACTTGGCGAAGGAGCGGCGGAGATAAAGGGCGAAATCGCGATCGCCATAATTGGTGAGGCCGCGAGCGAGGCCGACCGGATCGGTCATCAGGGGCTCCGAGGAGGGGCGTCAGTCTCAAGCTAAGCGGGGTGGCGGCGGCGCTGTCAATCGGCGCGGTGCCGAGACGACGGGAACAGTCCGGCGCCGCCGGCGTTTTCGCCCGACGCGCACGTTGCAACGGGGAGCGGCCGGGCCGCCGATGGAAAAAGCACATGTCGAAAACCCAGTCACCATGAGACCGCCGGCGCAGCGCGCCGCGCTCGTCACCGGCGCCAGCAGCGGTATCGGTCGGGCGATCGCGCTGGCGCTCGCGGCCGACGGCGCCGCGCTCTGTCTCGTCGGCCGCAATCGCGAGCGGCTGGGCGAGTGTGAACGCGAGGCGCGGCGTCTCGGCGCGTGGGCCGTCGCCGGCGTCGTCGCCGATCTCGCCGACGAGGCGGCGTTGCGCGAGGCTGCCGCCGCGGCCAGGCATTTCGCCCAGATCGACATCCTCGTCCATGCCGCTGCCGAGCATTCGCACGGCCCGGTCGAGACGGCGCCGGCGGCGGCGCTCGACCGGCAATATCGCACCAATCTGCGCGCGCCCTATCTCCTGACCCAGCTGCTTCTGCCGGCGCTGCGCGCGCGGGGCGGCGACGTCGTTTTCGTCAACTCGACGCAAGGCATCACCGCCGGCCCCGACGTCAGCCAGTACGCCGCCACGAAGCATGGGCTTGCGGCGCTCGCCGACAGCCTGCGCGCGGAGGTCAATGCCTCGGGCGTGCGCGTCCTCACCCTCCATCTCGGGCGCACGGCCTCGGCGATGCAGGAGCGCATCTTCGCCGAGGAAGGCCGGCCCTATCGCCCGGAGAAGCTGATGCAGCCCGCGGATGTCGCCGCCATGGTCATGGCGGCGCTCCGCCTGCCGCGGCGGGCCGAGGTCATGTCGCTGGCCATGCGGCCGGCCGAGAAATCCTACTGACCGGCCGGCGCCAAGGGGTCCCTGGCGTTTGATCTCGCCGATTAATCACGTTCCTAGACTATTTCCGGCCGGCGTCGCGCCGCTTGGGATGGCGCGTTGAAAAATGTATAATAACAGCGCTGCAAGGGAGACTGCCGCCCAGGCGAGGATCGCGATGAAGACCGTGTTGGCCGTCGTCAGCGACGGCACTGCGGCGCCGCTTCTCGAGACGGCGCTGCTCGTGGCGCGGCGCTTCGGCGCCCGCATTGTGGGCTTGAACGCGGTGACGACGGAATATGCCGTCGTGTTCGGTGGCGAAATGGGCTTCTCCATTTCCTCCGAGGTCGACCGCACCCTGGAGCGGGAGGGCCAGGACCGGCGCGAGCAGGCGCGGGCGCTGTTCTCCTCCTTCATGCGCCAGCATGGCGTGCCGACCGGAGCCGCCTTGGGCGAGGGGCCGAGCGCCGAATGGCGCGAGGAGGCGGGGCGCCAGAACGCCGTCGTCGGCGCCCTCGGCCGCGTCTTCGACCTGATCACGGTCGAGCGTCCGGCGAAGCTCGCCTCGCTGGCCGAGGCGACGCTCGAGGACGCGCTCTTCGAGAGCGGTCGCCCCGTGCTGATGGCACCCCCTGTTGCGCTTTCGACCATCGGCGAGCGGGTGCTCGTGGCCTGGAACGGCAGCACCGAGACGGCGCGCACGGTAGCGTTCGCGATGCCGTTCCTGAAACGCGCAAAGAGCGTCCAGGTGGTGAGCGTCGAGGGCGGCATGACCCCCGGCCCCTTGGCCGAGGAGTTGGCGGTAAACCTCTCGCGCCACGGCGTCGCCGCGATCGGCCGGCATGTGATGGCGCGCGGCCGGTCGCCGGGCGAGCTCTACCTCGACGAGGCCAAGGCGATCGATGCCGACCTCATGGTCAAGGGCGCCTATACACAGAGCCGCCTGCGCCAGATGATCTTTGGCGGGGCCACGCGGCACATCATCATGGAAGCGACCATGCCCGTGATTCTCGCGCATTAGTAGAACATGGGCCGGCCGACTGCACCGGAACCGCCCCGATGCCCTCCTGTTTGCCCGGTAACAGGCACGATTGGAGGCATCTTATGGCGGAGAAGAAGGACAAGACCCAGCGGAACGAAGGCGAAGGCAATCGCACGGCGGCGCGTCAGTACAACGAGGACCAGCAGAAGTTCGTGCGCTCAGGCAAGGTCGAGGAGAAGGCCAAGGAGGCGCGCGGCGCCGTTCAAGGCGCGGAAGGCAAGGAACTGCGCGACGCCGAGCTGGTCGGCAAGCGCCACATCGCCGAGGAAGACCCCGAGGTGAAAGGCTAGCCTATCGGGTGCGGCAGGCGGTCCCTGGCCCGCCTGCCTACCCCCTCCCCGCCGTGCAGCCACCGCGGGGCAATCGGCCATCCCGCCATTGCCGGCAACCCACCACTGCCGAAGGCGTGAACGGAGGACGCTATCGCCTAATGGTTGCGGATCAATGCGCCTGACGGGCTGGCGCCCTGCCGGTTCGACTTCCAAGTCACTTTCTTACGTCTTTACCGTGTTTTAGGCATCAGGCCCCAGGCTGGCCCGCATGCGCCGTGTGCCGCGCGGGGTGGTCTGATGAATTTTCTCGAGCGCTTCAAGATCAAGGCGAAGCTTGCCGTCATCGTCGGCATCTCCGCGGCGGCGCTCGCCCTTGCGCTCACCTTCGCCGGCTCGATGCAACGCCAGCGCATGATCGATGATCGGATCGACAAGCTGCACGCCATCGTCGACGCGGCCTACGGCCTGGCCCAGTCGCTCGAGGACGAAGTCGCGGCCGGGCACATCAGCCGCGACGAGGCGATCGCGCGCTTCCGCGGCAGCGTCCATTCGATGTGGTACGACGGGCGCCAGGGCTATGTCCTGATGGCAACGATGGACGGCACCTTTATCGCCCAACCCGTGAATCCGAAGCTCGTCGGCACCCGCGGCACGGTCGATCCGGAGACCGGCCGGTACATCATCGATTCCTTTGTAGAGGTGATGAAGTCGGCCGATGAAGGCACGGTGAGCTATCTTTATCCGAAACCGGGCCAGACCGAGCGACTGCCGAAATACACCTATATGAAGAAGTTCAAGCCGTGGAACGCGTTCATCGCGACCGGCCTCTACATCGACGACATCGAGACGGCCTACCGTTCGGTCCTGATCCGGCTCGGGGCGATCGGGCTCGCCATCATCGCCGCCGCCGCGGCAATCGCCTTCCTGATCAGCCGCAGCATCAGTGGCTCGCTCGGCAAGCTCAAGGCCAAGATGGAGCAGCTCGCCGCCGGCGACCTCGACGTCGACATCGGCGAGGCACGGCGCCACGACGAGATCGGCGACATGGCCAAGGCCGTCGATGTCTTCAAGGACAGCGCCATCGCCATGCAGCGGCTGCAGGCGGAGCAGGACGATATCAAGCGGCGGGCGGAGCGGGACAAGCGGGTCGCGATGGAGATGCTGGCCGAGAATTTCGAGCGGCAGGTGCGCGGCGTGGTCGCGGCGGTGACCGCGGCGGCGACGCAGATGCAATCCACCGCCCGCTCGATGTCCGAGACCGCCGCCGGCACGCGCCAGCAGACGCTCGCCGTCGCCGCGGGCGCCAACCAAGCCACGGCCAACGTGCAGACCGTCGCCGCCGCCTCGGAAGAGCTGTCGGCCTCGATCGGCGACATCGGCCGCCAGGTGAGCCAGGCATCGACGGTGGCACGTCAGGCCGCTGCCGAGGGCCAGCGCACCAACGCGACCATTTCCGGGCTCGCCCAGGCGGTGCAGCGGATCGGCGACGTCGTGGCCCTGATCGACGACATCGCCAGCCAGACCAACCTGCTGGCCTTGAACGCCACCATCGAGGCGGCGCGCGCCGGCGATGCCGGCAAGGGCTTCGCCGTGGTGGCGAGCGAGGTGAAGGCGCTGGCGACGCAAACCGCCAAGGCGACCGACGATATCCGCGGCCAGATCGGTACCGTCCAGACCGAGACCGGCTCCGCGGTGGCGGCGATCCACAGCATCTCCAGCACGATTCTGAAGGTCAACGACATCTCTTCGTCGGTCGCCGCCGCGGTCGAGGAGCAGACGGCGGCGACGCACGAGATCACCCGCAATGTGCAGCAGGCGGCGGCGAGCACCCAGGAGGTGTCCCGCAACATCTCCGGCGTCAGCGACGCGGTGGAGCGTGCCGGCGAGACGGCCGGCGCCATGCTGGCGGCGGCCGATGATCTCGCGCGCCAGGCGCAAAAGCTCAACCGCGAGGTCGACGAGTTCCTCGCCACCGTTCGTATCGCCTAGGACCCCTGCCGATCCTGGGATTTTCGGCAATTCCGATCGATTTGACCGGGGCATTATCCCGCAGCCGTTGGGGCGCGCCCGGCGCCGTAGGATTGCCGGCAGGGGCGCGAAACAGTTAGGGTGATAACCCAAATGTCATCTGGAGCGAGCGCGATGGAGAGTGAGGCAAATCCGCCCTGGCTCAAGACCTATCCGCCCGGGATCGAATGGCGTGCGCGGTTTCGCGACCAGCCTCTTTACCAGCTCCTCGATGACAGCGTCGCCCGCTTCGCCGACCGGCCGTGCGTCGATTTCCTGGGCAAAGGCTACAGCTATGCTGAGATCGGTGCGATGGTCCGGCGCGCCGCCAAGGGTTTTGCCTCGCTCGGTGTCGGCAAGGGGGTGCGGGTCGGGCTGATGCTCCCCAATACGCCCTATTACGTCATCGCCTACTACGCGATCCTCAAGGCCGGCGGTATCGTCGTCAACATCAACCCGCTCTACGCGCCGCCGGAGATCCGCTACATCGTCGAGGACGCCGAGATCGCCATGGTGGTGACGCTCGACCTGAAGCAGCTCTACGCGCCGCTGGCGCCGTTGCTCGGCAGCACCAGCCTGCGCAAGATCGTCGTCTGCCCCATGGCGGACATCCTGCCCGCGGCGAAGAGCCTGCTCTACCGGATGCTGCGGCGCAGCGAAGCGGCGCATACGCCGCGCGACGATGCGCATGTCCGCTTCGCCGATCTCGTCGCCAATGACGGCGTCTTCGCCCCGCTCCCCGTCGATCCCGCGCGCGACGTGGCGGTGCTGCAATATACCGGCGGCACCACCGGCACGCCCAAAGGGGCGATGCTCACGCACCAGAACCTCGTCGCCAATACGCAGCAATGCCTGCACTGGTTCCCCGACATGGCGCCCGGCCAAGAGCGGACGGTCGCCGTGCTGCCCTTCTTCCATGTCTTCGCCATGACGGTGGCGATGAATTTCTCGCTCGCCTCCGGCGCCGAGATCGTGCTGCTGCCGCGCTTCGAGATCAAATCGCTGCTCGCCACCATCCGGCGCAAGCGGCCGACGACGATGCCGGGCGTGCCGACGCTCTTCACCGCCGTCTACACCCACGCCGCCGCAAAGCACGTCGACCTCACCTCAATCAAGTCGTGCATCTCCGGCGGCGCGCCGCTGCCGCTCGAGGTCAAGCACAAATTCGAGGCGGCGACGCATTGCACGCTGGTCGAGGGCTATGGCCTGACCGAGACATCGCCGGTGGTGACGTGCAATCCGCTGCGCGGCGTGAACAAGGCGGGCTCGGTCGGCATTCCCTTGCCCGGCACCACCATAGAGATCCTCTCGCTCGACGATCCCGCCAAGCCCGTGGCGCCCGGCGAGCGCGGCGAGGTGGCGGTGCGCGGGCCGCAGGTGATGGCCGGATAC
>DASVOY010000342.1:0-2059 GCA_036383115.1 Allostellaceae bacterium | reverse complement strand
TGGAAGAGCCGGCTCATGATGCCGGTGCCGCGCGTGTCGGTGAGGAACTCGCCCTGATAGCCGATGAGGCCGCGCGTCGGCGCGATGAAGGTCAGTCGCTGCTTGCCGCCACCAGAGGGACGCATGTCCGTCATCTCGGCTTTGCGCAGGGCGAGCTTCTCGACGACGACGCCGGCGTAGCCCTCGTCGAGATCGATCTGCACTTCCTCGATCGGCTCGAGGCGCTGGCCGGTCGACGCGTCGCTCTTGAACAGCACGCGCGGGCGCGAGATCGCCATCTCGTAGCCCTCGCGGCGCATGGTCTCGATCAGCACGCCGAGCTGGAGCTCGCCGCGGCCGGCGACCTCCATCGCGTCCTTGTCGTCGGTCTCGCGCACGCGGATGGCGACGTTGCCCTCGGCCTCGCGATGGAGCCGCTCGATGATCATGCGCGACGTGACCTTGGTGCCCTCGCGGCCCGCGAGCGGGCTGTCGTTGACCGAGAAGGTCATGGCGAGGGTAGGCGGGTCGATCGGCGTGGCCGGCAGCGGCTCGGTCACTTCCGGCGAGCAGATGGTGTCGGCGACGGTGGTCTCCGCGAGGCCGGCGATGGCGATGATGTCGCCCGCCATCGCCTCGTCGATCGGGCGGCGGTCGAGGCCGCGAAAGGCCAGGAGCTTGGTGAGCCGTGCCTGCTCGATGAGCTTGCCGTCGCGGTTGATCGACTTCACCGGCATGTTCATGCGCGCGATGCCGCTGTGGATGCGCCCGGTCAGCACGCGGCCGAGATAGGGGTCGCTCTCGAGCGTGGTGCCGAGCATGGCGAAGGGCTTGTCGATGTCGGCGACCGGCGCCCTCACATGGCTGACGATGAGGTCGAAGAGGGCGCGCAGGTCGGTGCGCGGCGCGTTCAGGTCGGCGACCGCCCAGCCGGCGCGGCCGGAGGCGTAGAGCGTCGGGAAGTCGAGCTGCTCGTCGGTGGCGTCGAGCGCGGCGAAGAGGTCGAAGATCTCGTCATGGACCTCGTGGACGCGGGCGTCCGGCCGGTCGACCTTGTTGATGACGACGATGGGCCTGAGGCCCTGGCGCAGCGCCTTCGACACGACGAACTTGGTTTGCGGCATCGGCCCTTCGGCGGCATCGACCAGGACCAGGACGCCGTCGACCATGCTGAGGATGCGCTCGACCTCGCCGCCGAAATCGGCATGGCCGGGTGTGTCGACGATGTTGATGCGCGTCTCTTGCCACTGCACCGAGGTGCATTTCGCCAGGATGGTGATGCCGCGCTCGCGCTCCAGGTCGTTGGAATCGAGCGCGCGCTCCGCCACCTGCTGGTTGGCGCGGAAGGCGCCGCTCTGGCGCAGCAGCTGATCGACCAGCGTGGTCTTGCCGTGGTCGACATGCGCGATGATGGCAATGTTACGGATGTCCATGGCGCGGGAGAATGAGACCCAACAGTTAAAATGAGGTGACAGCGTTAGATGGGGATCGCCGCGGCCAAGGACAATGAAGGCGCCGCGTTATACAGGAGAAGGTGGCGCAGGTCGATAGGGCTCCCGACCAATGACTCAGGTTGCAGCGATGCCAGCTTCAAACAGGAAATAGCACGTCCAAAATAGCAGGGATAACAGCGCCACTCCTAGCGCAAACTCCCGTTCGCCGATGCGCATAAAGCCACGTTGGAACGCCCACCGAGAATGCGAATGCGGCGATCGGTGAAGCTCGCCTCGTCATCGACGCCGTAGAAGCCGATGGCCGAGCCGCTCACCAGTACCGAGGGCTTGCGGCGGCTGCGCGCGATGAGGCGCACCACCGCGCGCGTCGTCTCGATGCGGCTGTCGATGAGGGCGGGGCGGCGCTTCGGCGCCCAGCGGCCGGCGGCCACCGGCTCGCCGGCGAGGTTGACGATGGCGTCGAAAGGCGTGCCGCGACCGAGCGTGGCGAGGTTGTCGATAGCGTGACGCGGCCGCGGAACGGGCGACCCTTGCGCGCGTCGCGCGTCAGCACGGTGACGCGGTGGCCGGCATCGGCGAGGACGGCGCAGAGGCGCGAGCCGATGAACCCGGTGCCGCCGGTGACG
>DASVOY010000341.1:0-5020 GCA_036383115.1 Allostellaceae bacterium | reverse complement strand
CAGCTTGCGCGTGGCGCTCTTGCGGTCGAGCTCCTTCTGCTGGCGCCGGCGCTGGCGGTCCTCGGCGCGCTCGATCACGGTGTCGAGCAGCGCGCGCGCCGCCTCGGGATCGCCCGAGAGCCAGTGGTCGAAATGGTCCTTGAGGGCGCCTTCGACCAGGCGGGCCGCCTCGGGCGAGGCGAGCCGCTCCTTGGTCTGGCCCTGGAATTGCGGGTCCTTGATGAACAGCGAGAGCAGCACGACGGAGCCGCTCATCACGTCCTCGGCGGTGACCTGCCCGGCGCGGCGGTTGCTGGTGAGCTCGCCATAGGCTTTGAGGCCGCGCGTCAATCCCGCGCGCAACCCCGCCTCGTGGCTGCCGCCCTCGGGCGTCGGCACGGTGTTGCAGTAGAAGGAGGCGAAGCCCTCCTGATCGGCCGGCCAGGCGATCGCCCATTCGACGCGGCCGCCCTCGCCGAACTCGTGCTCGCCGATGAAGGGCTGCGGCGTCAGCCGCTCGCGGCCGTTGACGATCGAGGCGAGATAGTCGGCGAGGCCGCCGGGGAAATGGAACCGCTCCTCCTGCGGCACGTCTTCGGGCCGCGGCAGCTCCGGGTCGCACCACCAGCGGATCTCGACGCCGCGGAAGAGATAAGCCTTGGAGCGCGCCAGGCGATAGAGCGTGGCCGGCTTGAAATGGGCGTGGGGCCCGAAGATCTCGGGATCGGGATGGAAGCCCAGCGTGGTGCCGCGCCGGTTGGAGACGGCGCCGCCATCCTTGAGCTTGGTCTTGGCCTTGCCGCGGCTGTATTCCTGCGTCCATACCCGCTTGTCGCGGGCCACCTCGACCCACAGCCGGTCGGAGAGCGCGTTCACCACCGAGACGCCGACGCCATGCAGCCCGCCCGAGGTCTTGTAGGCGTCGCCGCTGAACTTGCCGCCGGAATGCAGCATGGTCAGGATGATCTCGAGGGCGGATTTCTTGGGGAACTTCGGATGCGGGTCGACCGGGATGCCGCGGCCATTGTCGCGGACCACGACGCTGCCGTCCTTGTGCAGCTCGACCTCGATGCGATTGGCATGCCCGGCTACCGCCTCGTCCATGGCGTTGTCGAGCACCTCGGCGACGAGGTGGTGCAGTGCGCGCTCGTCGGTGCCGCCGATATACATGCCGGGGCGGCGGCGCACGGGTTCGAGGCCCTCGAGGACCTCGATGTCTTTGGCGGAGTAGTTGTTTCCGCCCTTGGCGGAAGGTTGGTCGAAGAGGTCTGGCATGGCCCTAACGATAAGGAACAAGACGTGAACATACAAGCAGATGCTTGCAGCCGTCGCAGATGCGGTAGGAGGAGGCGCCCCAAATCACAAGATATGGTTAAGCCATCGCGGGGTCAACATAACGGGATTTCGCCATGAACGGAACCAAAGAACGCAACCTGCCGCCGGCACGGGAGCCGGCCATCCGCACCCTGGCCATGCCGGCCGACGCCAATCCCAATGGCGACATCTTCGGCGGCTGGGTGCTGTCGCAGATGGACCTGGCGGGCGGCGCCGTCGCGGCGCACCGGGCCGGTGGGCGTGTCGCCACCGTGGCCGTCACCGCCATGAGCTTCCACCGCCCGGTGCTGGTCGGCGACGAAGTGAGCTGCTACGGCCAGGTGGTCAAGGTCGGCCGCAGCTCGATCGGCGTCCATGTCGAGGCCTGGGCGCGGCGCGGCTTCAGCGGCGAGCGCATCAAAGTGACCGAGGGCCTCTTCACCTTCGTCGCCATCGGCGCCGATCGCAAGCCGCGCCCCGTGCCGTCGGAAGCCAAATAGTAGCGCCGACAATGAAATCCGTAGTACGCACGCTCCCATCCTCCAGCCGTGAGGATCCCTCTCCCGCGCGTGGGGGGGAGGGTCGGCGAGGGGGCAGACGCGCGGATTTGCGACAGTCGGCATCAGACTGAGCGGGGCAAATGACGACCATTCCTTTTCGAAGCGCTCTCCTGGCGATCGCCATCGGCATCCTCGTCCTCCAGGGCGCCATCCTCCTCGCCATGGGTCATCCGCCGATCTGCACCTGCGGCTATGTCAAGCTGTGGGAAGGGGCGCCGAACAGCCCCGGCAACTCGCAGCATCTCATCGACTGGTACAGCTTCTCGCACATCATCCACGGCTTCGGCTTTTATTTCCTGCTCTGGCTGGCCGACAAGCGGTATCCGATGCCCGTGGCCGTGCGTCTGGTGCTGGCCATCGCCCTGGAGGCATCCTGGGAGGTGCTTGAGAACACGCCCTTCATCATCAGCCGCTACCGCGCCGACACCATCTCCCTCGACTACTTTGGCGACAGCGTCGTCAACTCGATCTCGGATACGCTTTTCATGATCCTGGGCTTCGTGCTCGCATGGCGGCTGCCGGCCTGGGCAGTGGTCGCGCTGGCGATCGCCATGGAGGTCTTCGTCGGCTACGCCATCCGCGACAACCTGACGCTCAACATCCTCATGCTCCTCTACCCACTCGACGCCGTCAGGCAGTGGCAGATGGGCGGGTAGCGCGGGCCCAGCCCGCCGTTCTCACGCCTCAAGGCGGTCAACCCTCTCGCCGATCTCGTCGTGTATGCCGGGGCAGGGGGGGGGCAGGCGTGGTGGTGGCAAAGAAGTAGCGCAAGTATGCGCCGCGGCACCCCCTCCAAAGCCGCGGCAAACCTCAATCGTTTCGCAGCCGCGCCAGTAGTTCTACCGACTAGTTTGCATTCGAGGGAACATTGGGCTAAATTCAACTGTTATCATCATAGAAAATTAACCAATAACCCTAAAGAGGAAGGAGAGACCCGATGCAGCAACGTCGGCTAGGTTCCTCGGTTTATTGGATTTCTGTGATCGCCTTGACCGGGTTTATTGGCGGAAGCACCGCTATTAGCGCGATAGTCTCGCCGGAGATGGACACAGCCGCGAACAGTGTTGTGGCGCCCGCCGTGGTGCCGCCGGAGACGGTGTTGCCGGAGACGGTGCCGCCGGAGACGGTACTGGCGGAGGCGGTACCGCTCTATCGTCAGGTCGGCGTCGCCTCCTGGTACGGCGGCCGGCATCAGGGCCGGTTGACCGCGAGCGGCGAGGTGTTCGACGAGAACAAGCTGACCGCCGCGCACCGCACCCTGCCGCTTGTTACCTGGGCGCGGGTTACCAATCTGGAGAACGGCCGCTCGGTCGAGGTCAGGGTCAATGACCGTGGCCCCTATATCGACGGCCGCGTCATCGACCTCTCGACCCGCGCCGCCGAGGAACTCGGCATGACCCAGCACGGCCTGGCGCGCGTGCGCGTCGAGGTGCTGCCCGAGCAGACCGCAAGTTCCGCGATGGATTGAACCATGATCGGTGCGGCTGTGGCGGGAACCGCCATGGCCGCACCGTCCTTCATGTCTTTAGGATGATGACCAGTGAAAGGCAAATCTGGGAGGCCGCGATGCTCCTCGTGCGCCGCCATGGCGAGGATGCAGCGGATGTGGCGGCACGCGAGGCCAAGAAGCATGGCAAGGGCGACGACGAGCTCACCTATGTCGTGTGGTGCTGGATTGCGCGCGCCACGGCCGAGCTCATCAAGGCCGAGCCGAGCGAGCGCGAACATGTCCATTGACCCGGATCTTCCCGACGCGAGCGGGGTGTTGCAGGGGGGCATGCAACTCCTCCGCTTCCCCCAACGTTCGCTGTCCGTCATGGATGCACCGGACGCGCACCAGATCGCCCGCAATCTGACCGAGAAATACGGCCCGGCGGCGCTCGCCTTCGCCCGCGACCGTGCCGCCCGCGCGATCGAGGTCGGCGACGACCTCGCGCTCGATGCGTGGCAATCGGTCATCGAGGCGACGCGGACCTTGTTGCGGCGGGCCGCGCAGGTCTAAGCTCTCGAGGTTGGCGCGCTCGCGCCGGAACTTCGCCCGCCTCCGGCCGTTCAACCACCGATCATGGTCATTAACCGCAACATCTGGACCGTCGCCGCTTGGCTTGTCGCCAAGCACGGGCCTGCCGCTGCGAAGGTGGTCAGCGAGCGCATCGCGCGGCTGCGCCAGGATGACGTCGAGAAATCGGCGATCACCTCCTGGCTCCAAGTCGATCAGGCGGTCCACGAACTCACCCGCGCGCCGGGAGAGGGCGAGCGGGTCAACTAGACCCTTTCAAGACGCGTTCCAGATCGCCCGAGAACTCGGCCGAGGTGAAAGGGCCGCCCTGGAGCGTGTCGCCGACGGGATCGGGCTGCTTTCCCTGCTCCGCCGCAAGCGCCTGGTCACGGTAATCCTCGGCGCGCCAGCGCGGGCGGTAGCCCAAGCGGAAACCGGCGGCATTGTCCCACCAGCTCCGCTCGTTGTCCGAGGCTCCATAGACGATCTCGTACTGAAGCTCGGGATGCTCGAGCCCGATGCGCACGAGCTGCACCAGATCCTCGGGATGGATCCAGATGGCGAGCCGTCGCTTGTCGATGGGACGGTCGTCGACATTGCCGATGCGGATGTTGAGCACGCGCAGCCCGTGCTTGTCGGCATAAAGCGCGCCCATCGCCTCGCCGAAGGCCTTGCTGACACCATAGCGTGAATCCGGGCGCACCGGCGCCTGCGTGCCGATGCGCCGCCGGCGCGGATAGAAGCCCACCGCGTGGTTCGACGAGGCGAAGACGACGCGCTCGACCCCCTGGCGGCGCGCCGCCTCGAACAGGTTGCGCGTGCCGATGATGTTGGCGTGGAGGATCGTCTCCCAGTCGTTCTCGACCGACATGCCGCCGAGATGGATGATGCCGTCGACGCCGCTGGCGGCGCGCACGACCGCTGCGAGGTCGCCGAGATCGGCCGCGACGAACTCCTCGTCCGCCGCGAGATCGTCGGGCTTGGCGATGTCGGAGAGGCGGAGCGCGGGGTAGACGCCGCGCAGCAGCCGGCGCAGGCGGCGGCCGATGCCGCCGGCGGCGCCGGTGATCAGGACGCGCTCGAGTGCCATCTCATTCCTCCCCTGGACCATTCACGCCGACCACCGCGGGGCGGGCGCATGCTTCAGCTTGACAACCTGCCGGCCAAT
>DASVOY010000340.1:0-1975 GCA_036383115.1 Allostellaceae bacterium | reverse complement strand
CCACCTCACCCCGGCACTCTCCGCCCCGCGGGGGCGGAGAGGGAGGGACCCGCGTCAGCGGGAGGGTGAGGTGGGGCGCGTCACATATGCGATGACGCTGTCAAGCCGCAGCGGCGCGGCGGGTTTCGCCATAGGCCCAGTCGAGCCACGGCAGCAGCGCCTCGACATCGCTGCGCTCGACGGTCGAGCCGCACCAGATGCGCAAGCCCGGCGGCGCGTCGCGATGGCCCGCGATGTCGTAGGCCACGCCCTCGCCGTCGAGCAGCGCCTCGAGCCGCTTCACCGCGGCGCGCTGCGCGTCCTCCGGCAGCCGCACGAACCACTCGTCGACGATCTTCAAGCACACCGAGGTCCAGGAGCGGATCGCCGGGTCCTGGACCAGGAACTCGATCCAGGGCGTGCGCTCGACCCATTGGGCGATCGCCGCGAGATTGGCCTTGGACCGCGCCATCAGCGCCTTCTGCCCGCCAATGGACTCGGCCCATTTGAGGCCGTCGATCGCATCCTCGATCGCGAGCAGTGACGGCGTGTTGATGGTCTCGCCCTTGAAGATGCCCTCGTTGAACTTGCCCTTGGAGGTCAGGCGGAAGATCTTGGGCATTGGCCAGGGCGGCGTGTGGCTCTCGAGGCGCTCGACGGCGCGCGGGCTCAGCGCCAGCATGCCATGCGCCGCCTCGCCGCCCAGCGCCTTCTGCCACGACCATGTCGCGACATCGAGCTTGTCCCACGGCAGCGCCATGGCGAAAGCCGCCGAGGTCGCGTCGCAGATGGTGAGGCCCTGGCGGTTGGGCTTGATCCAGCTGCCATCAGGCACGCACACGCCCGAGGTCGTGCCGTTCCAGGTGAAGACCACGTCGCGGTCGGTGTCGACTTTGGCGAGGTCGGGAATGCTGCCGTACTCGGCGCGCACGACGCGCGCATCGGCGAGCTTCAACTGCTTCGCCACGTCCGTCGCCCAGCCATCGCCGAAGCTCTCCCAGGCGAGCACATCGACACCGCGCGCACCCAACAGCGACCACAGCGCCATCTCGAGGGCGCCGGTGTCAGACGCCGGCACGACGGCGAGGCGATAATCCTTAGGGATGCCGAGGACGGCGCGCGAGCGCGCCACCACCTCGTCGAGCTTGGCACGGCCGGGCTTGGCGCGGTGCGAGCGGCCGAGCAGCGCGTGCTCCAAGGCCTCAAGCGTCCACCCGGGACGCTTGGCGCAAGGACCAGAGGAAAAGCAAGGATTGGCGGGCCGAGCATGCGGCTTCATGGCTATTCCTTCCAGAATAGATGCGACCCGTTGGGGGGCCGTGTCCCGCCGCAGAAACTAAAGATGATGCTGCGCCGCGTCAATGCCTCGCACGCGAACATCATCGTCGCACCATCGCGCCGGGGTTTCGCCGCAACGTCGCCCACCCGCCGAAAACGCGAAGACCCGACGGGACTTTCAGCGATTTCTCCTTGTTAGCAGAGAAAAGCAGCCTTCACGGGAGGACCGCCCATGGCCGTCACATCCACCATCACCGGCGCCGCCGGCACGCTCTCGGACAGCGAGCACAGCCGCCAACTGCGGCGGGCCGTGATCGCCTCCACCATCGGCACCACCATCGAATGGTACGACTTCTTCATCTACGGCACGGCAGCGGGCCTCGTCTTCGGCAAGCTCTATTTCCCCAACGAGGATGCGCTGACCGCGACGCTCTCCGCCTTCGGCACCTATTTCATCGGCTTCATCGGCCGGCCGATCGGCGCCGCCATCTTCGGCCACTACGGCGACCGCATCGGCCGCAAGGCGACGCTGATCGCGACGCTGCTATGCATGGGCATCGCCACCTTCCTCATCGCCTTCGTGCCGAGCTATGCCTCGATCGGCATCTGGGGCGCGGTCATCCTGACGCTGCTGCGCGTGCTTCAAGGCATCGGCGTCGGCGGCGAGTGGGGCGGTTCGATCCTGATGTCGATGGAGTGGGCGCGCGGCCATGGCAGC
>DASVOY010000339.1:0-1882 GCA_036383115.1 Allostellaceae bacterium | reverse complement strand
CGCGCGGCATTGGTGGGGCCGGCGAGCAGGCGGCGGATGAGGGCGTCGCCATCCTCGGGAATGCTCTCGAGCCGGTAGCCGGCGTCGGCGAGGCCGCGCAGCACCTCGATCGTACCGGCGGGCGTGTCGAGGCCAACACCGTTGCCGATGCGTCCGTCGCGGTTTGGATAGTTCGCCAGCACCAGCACGATACGGCGTTCTTGCGGAGGCGTGCGGCGCAGCCGTGTCCAGTTGCGCGCGAGATCGGCAACGAAGGCGATGCGGTCGGCCACCGGCGCGTAATCGACAAGATCGGTCTCGGTGAGCGGATCGCGGCGCGTCGCGGACTTGAACGACAGAGCGCGTGTGATGATGCGGCCGTCGACTTCGGGCAGCGCCACGTTCATGGCGATGTCGCGCGCGTCGAGGCCGCGTGTGCCCGCGCGCCAGGAAGCTTCGTCGGTGCCGGCGAAAATCACTTGTAGCACCGGGCAATCCGCGGCACCGAACGGTCCGGCGCGATGCACCTCGCCCGGCGCGGCGACGGCGAAGGCGGTTGCATTGAGCACGATGTCGGGCGGCGCGGCGGTCAGCGCCTCACCGAGGATGGCCGAGGATTGCGGGTCCTTGAGGCTCTGTGCGAAGAGCGGCAGTGGGTTGAGCCCGCGCGACGCGAGCGCCGCGATCAGCGCATCGACCGGCGCGGTGTTCGCCGCCTGCACCAGCGCGCGGTAGAACACCACCGCGGCTACCGGCGCATCCGCGTGCCAATGCGCGCGGAGTTCATCCAACGTGGCGCGATCCTGACCCGGCCAGTAAAGCCCGGCGCGCAGCAGCGGCGCCGGCTCGCGCCAGTCGGTGGGGCGGCCGATGAGGCTCGCGGCGTAGCGCAGGAACTGCTCGGCATTGGCCGCGCCGCCCTCGGCGAGGTAGCGCCAGAGCCGATGCAGCGTCTCGGCCGGCAATGTCGACAGCGCGGCCAGCTCGGCATCGGGCTGGTCGTCGCCCGGCAACAGCGCCAAGGCGATACTCCGCTCGCGGCAGAGCGCCGCGACGCGCTCGACGCCATAGGGCCAATAGCCGCGCCCGCCCAGCAACCGCACGACGACGAGCCGCGCCCGCGACAAGACCGTGTCGGCATAGAGGTCGATCGAATAATTGTGACCGAGCCTGAGCAAGCTGGCGAGGCGCAGGCTCGGCGCGTTTCGATCGGTATCCGCAAGCCGCCGCTGCGCCGCGGCGAGGCAGGCGACCTCGCTGTCCGCCGCCGAGAGCACGACGATGTCGCCTGGCGTCTGGCCGAGATCGACCGCGGCGCTGCCGTCGCACATGGTTCCGGGCTGGGCGGCTAGGAGGTGCATGGCTGGTTCATATCCGCCGACTCGCGTCGTCCCTCAGACTCATGCTTCGAGACGCGCCCTAATGGGCGCTCCTCAGCATGAGGACAAAAAAAGACCTCATCCTGAGGAGCCGGCGAAGCCGGCATCTCGAAGGATGAGTGCGGCAGCGACTCGATGCTGAACGACATTAGCCGCACACTCATGCCTCCAGCGCCGCGGCGATGGCGGCGCGGTCGAGGCCTTTGCGGCCGATGACGACGAGGCGGGTGTTGCGTGATTCGTCCGCGCGCCAGGGGCGATCGAAATAATGCTGGAGACGCTCGCCGACGCCCTGCACGACGTGGCGGAACTCCTTGCCGGGCACGTCGAGAAAGCCCTTGAGGCGCAGAATGTCGTGCGCCGACATGACCCGGCCGACCCGGTCGAGAAACCGGGAGGTATCGGCGATCGGCCCGCGCGCCACGACGAAACTCTCGAAATCCTCGTGGTCGTGGCCGGCTTCGAGATCGTGATGCGAGGGGCGATTGGCGAGATCGTCCTCGGCCGCGGCGGCGAGGCCGAGC
>DASVOY010000338.1:0-4913 GCA_036383115.1 Allostellaceae bacterium | reverse complement strand
GCGGGATCTCCGTCGGAGCAGATGGCCGGGATGGAGCCCGGACGGGCGCTGCCGCTGCCGGTTCCGCCACCGCCTGCCACGGCGAAGGCGCCGGCGGGCTCGCTGGGCCTGCCGGAGCCGCCTCGGCCGCTGCCACCGCCGATGCCGCTGGCGGATGAACCGAAAGCGGCGGCGCCCAGTCCGCTGCCGCCGATGGCAGGTGTCCCGCCGACCGATGCGGCGAAATCATCGCCCGGACAGACGGCGCCGGCGGTGCCGGCGCGGCCCTTGCCGCCGGCGGCGGCGCCCGAGACGCCGAAGCCGCCGGGCGATCAGCTGGCCATGGCGGCCCCGCCGCCGGCCCAGCTCGCGCCGGCCCAACCCGCCACCCAGCCGGCGACCACGGCCGGGCCGCTACGGGCAGGCCGGGCCCCGGTGGCGTCCATGCAGCTGGCGGAAATCGAGTTCGCGCCGGGCGCGTTGACGCTCACCGCGGATGACAACCGGCGCCTGGCCGACGCGGTCAAGGTCTATGAGCAGCGCGGCGGCATCATGCGCGTCGTCGGCTATGGCCGGCGCGGCTATGGCGCCGACGCGGCGCAGCAGGAGCTGGCGAGCTTCAGCAAGGCGATCGAACGCGCCAACGTGGTGGCGCGCACGCTCGCCCAGCTGGGCCTGCCGAGCAACCGGATCGTGGTCCAGGCGGCGCCGGTCGGCGACGGCCTCGGCGAAGACCGCGCCGAGGTCCTGCTGGAGAACTGACGCCGGAAAATCCGCGATTCGGTACCGCTCGGCGCGGCGACAAAACAGTCGCAACTTGGCCCCTACGGCGCTACAAGACGGGGCATTATCCGCCAGGGAGCCGCCGACGGTCGTGCAAGCGCCCTTGAAGATCGCCATCGCCGGGCTCGGCACCGTCGGTGTCGGAACGGTGCAGCTGCTGCAGCGCAACGCCGCGCTGCTCGAGCGGCGCGCCGGGCGGCGGCTGACGATCTCCGCCGTGTCGGCCCGCGACAAGCGGCGCCGGCGCGGCGTCGACCTGTCCTCGGCGCGCTGGTACGACGACGCGGTGGCGATGGCCGCCGATCCCGATGTTGACGTGGTGGTCGAGCTGATCGGCGGCAGCGACGGCATCGCGCGCGAAGTGGTGGCGAGCGCACTCGCCCACGGCAAGCATGTGGTCACCGCCAACAAGGCGCTGCTCGCCCATCACGGCGCGGAGCTCGCACGGCTGGCGGAGGGACGCGGCCTGGCGCTCGCCTTCGAGGCGTCGGTCGCCGGCGGCATTCCCATCCTCAAGGCGCTGCGCGAGGGGCTCGCCGCCAACAATGTGCTACGCATCTACGGCATTCTGAACGGCACGTGCAATTATATCCTGACGACGATGCGCGAGACCGGGCGCGACTTTCACGACGTGCTGGCCGAGGCGCAGAGGCTCGGATATGCCGAGGCCGACCCGAGCTTCGACATCGACGGCGTCGATGCCGCCCACAAGCTTGCGCTGCTTGCCGCCGTGGCCTTCGGCTGGGCCGTCGATTTCCAGGGCGTGCATGTCGAGGGCATCCGCCACGTCTCGGCGCTCGACATCGAGTTCGCCGACGAGCTCGGCTACCGCATCAAGCTCTTGGGCCTGGCGCGGCTTACCGAGCACGGGCTCGAGCAGCGCGTCCATGCCTGCATGGTGCCGCGCGCGGCGCCGATCGCGCATGTCGACGGCGTCTTTAATGCCGTGGTGGTGGAGGGCGACTTCGCCGGGCGGGTCATGCTCGAGGGGCGCGGCGCCGGCGCCGAGCCGACCGCGTCCGCCGTCGTCGCCGATCTGCTCGACATCGCCGTCGGGCGCCGCTCGCCGAGCTTCGCCCTGCCGGCGGCGATGCTGCAGGCGCGGCCGACCGCGCCGATGGCGCGCCATCAGGGGGCCTATTATATCCGCCTCATGGTGGTCGACCGCCCCGGCGTCATCGCCGACGTGGCGGCGGCGATGCGCGACGAGCAGGTCTCGATGGAGCAGATGATCCAACGCAGCCGCGCGCCGGGCGAGGCGGTGCCGGTGGTGCTGACGACGCATGAGACCGAAGAGGCGGCGATGCGCCGCGCGCTCGATCGCATCGGCCGGCTCGGCACCGTGCTGGAGCCGCCGCGCATGATCCGCGTCGAGGACCTGTAGAGAACCGGGAGGAATCATGGCGCAGAGCGAAGTGATGGATCGCAACCTCGCGCTCGAGGCGGTGCGCGTCACCGAGGCCGCGGCGCTGTCCGCGTCGCGGCTCATGGGCCGCGGCGACGAGAAGGCGGCCGATCAGGCCGCGGTCGATGCCATGCGCGAGGCGCTCAACAGCCTCGCCATCGAAGGCACCGTCGTCATCGGCGAGGGCGAGCGCGACGAGGCGCCGATGCTCTACATCGGCGAGAAGGTCGGAACCGGGCATGGGCCGCGCATCGACATCGCGCTCGACCCGCTCGAGGGTACTACCATCACCGCCAAGGGCGGCGCCAACGCGCTCGCGGTCATCGCCATGGCCGAGGCGGGCGGCTTCCTCAACGCGCCCGACGTCTACATGGACAAGATCGCCATCGGTGGCGGCTTCGGCAGCGTCGTCGATCTCGACGAGCCGCCGGCGACGAACCTCAAGAACCTGGCCAAGGCCAAGGGCGCAGAGGTCTCGGACCTCGTCGTCTGCATCCTCGACCGTCCGCGACATTCCGAGCTCATTGCCAAGGTGCGCGAGGCGGGGGCGCGCATCATGCTCATCTCCGACGGCGATGTCAGCGGCGTCATCGCCACCTCGCAGCCCGAGAGCGGCGTCGACATCTACATGGGCTCGGGCGGCGCGCCTGAGGGCGTGCTTGCGGCCGCTGCGCTGCGCTGCATCGGCGGCTTCATGCAGGGACGCCTCATCTTCCGCAACGACGACGAGCGCGGCCGCGCGCAACGCTTCGGCGTGACCGATTTCAATCGGAAGTACAACCTCCTCGACCTTGCCAGGGGCAACGTCATGTTCGCGGCGACCGGCGTCACCGGCGGCACGATGCTGCAGGGCGTGCGCCGCTTCGCCGGCGGCGCCGTAACCCACTCCATGGTGATGCGCTCCAAGACCGGCACGGTGCGCTTCATCGAGGCGCAGCACAATTTCGAGCGCAAAGGCCTGCTCCACGCGCCGCGCTGAGGGCGGATAGGCGTTGTAGGGCGAAGAGTAGTTAACAAAATCGGGCGGGTTGTCGGTAACAGATAAGGGCTGAAGATAACGTGCGCTTAACCCGCTCCGCTATGGTTTGCGGTATGATACCCCCGCACCGTGCCGGCATTGGGATACATATTCTTTTTCGGTGGAATAGTGGGTCTCGTCGCCGACGTCCTCGAGAGATCGCAATTCCTAGTTCCGTCTAACCTGGGAATCACCTTCGCTAATTTGGCTTTCATGGCGATCGGGTTGGTTGCCATGATGGTCTCTAAGTCCTTCGAGAAGATTGAGGATCGCTTGGATCGTCTCGAAAGCGGCCCATCCCACAACGACGGCTAGTATTATTGTGCGTCCTTCGACATGGCGCTTCGCGGCAAGATCGCCTCTCGCTGAACTGGGCCGAACGACACACCTTAGCCCCGTGGTCCAGAATCGCCCCGCGACTCGCTGTCCACGTCAGAACGCTTGACCCGACTCGGGCCAAGCGCCGATCTTGGGCGCATGCCCGACGGTTTTCCTGCCTTCCTCGGCGTCGAGCGCTCGCTGTGCGGGCGGCGCTGGCGCCAGCGCGCGGGCGATGACCGGGCTGGCCTCGCCCTTGCGCAGCAGCTCGGGCTGCCCGAGATCGTCGGCCGGCTGCTCGCCGCGCGCGGCGTCGAGGCCGAGGAGGCCGACCGCTTTCTCAGCCCGACCTTGCGCGGCTGCCTGCCCGATCCAGCGCATCTGAAGGACATGGATGTAGCGGTGGCGCGGCTAGTGCGCGCCATTACCGCCGGAGAGCCGATCGCGATCTTCGGCGATTACGATGTCGACGGCGCCACCGCGGCGACGCTGCTGCAGTGCTTCTTCGCCGCGGTCGGCGCCCGCGCGCGCGTCTACATTCCCGATCGCCAGCGCGAGGGATACGGTCCCAACGCGCCGGCGCTGCTGCGCCTCAAGGAGGAAGGGACGGCGGTCGTCGTCACCGTCGATTGCGGCACCGCCGCGCATGCTCCGCTCGCCGCCGCGGCCGAAGCGGGGCTCGACGTCATCGTCCTCGATCATCACATCGCCGAGCCGGCGCTGCCGCGGGCGCTTGCGGTGATCAATCCCAACCGCCTCGACGAGGCGAGCCCGCATGGCGTGCTCTGCGCCGCCGGACTCGCCTTCCTGCTCGCCGTCGGCATCAACCGCGCGCTGCGCGAGGGCGGCTGGTATGCCGACCGGCCGCCGCCCGATCTCGTGCAGTGGCTCGACCTGGTGGCGCTCGGCACGATCTGCGACGTGGTGCCGCTGACCGGCGTCAACCGCGCCCTGGTGGCTCAAGGGCTCAAGGTGCTGCGGCGCCGGAGCAATGTCGGGCTCGCCGCGCTCGCCGACGTCGCCGGCATCGGCGAGCGCCTCGACGCCTATCACGCCGGCTTCATTCTGGGGCCCCGCGTCAATGCCGGCGGGCGAGTCGGGCAGGCCGATCTCGGCGCGCAGCTTCTGGCGAGCGACGATCCCGTTGCGGCGCTCGCCATGGCGCGCCAGCTCGACGGCTACACCAGCGAGCGGCGCGATATCGAGGCGCGCGTGCTGGCGCAGGCGATCGACCAGGTCGAGAGCGGCGACCGCAGCGCGCCGCTCGTCTTCGTCGCCGGCGAGGGCTGGCATGCCGGGGTCATCGGCATCGTCGCCAGCCGGCTCAAGGAGCGCTACAACCGCCCGGCCTGCGTCGTCGCCGTCGCCGACGGGATCGGCAAGGGATCCGGCCGCTCGGTGCCGGGCTTG
>DASVOY010000337.1:0-6164 GCA_036383115.1 Allostellaceae bacterium | reverse complement strand
ACGAGCCGAACCCCCTCGCGCGCCGGTCGCGCGAGCGCCGACACCGTCGCCGCGGCATCGCCGGCGAAGATTCCAAGCTTGACGATGTCGACACCGTTTGCGGCCATGCGGACGACCGCGGCGAGGACGGGCGCGGGCGCCAGCGGCATGTCGCCGATGGTGGCGCTGGTCGGCCGGCGTCCGTCGATCGTCCGCAGGATCGCGGCGATCGTTGCGTCCGGGAGGCGGCCCAGGGCGCCCTCCGCCGGCTCCTTCAGGTCGATGATGTCGGCGCCGCCGGCGACGGCGACCACGGCCTCGGCGCCGGTACGGACGCTGGCCAGGAGCTTCGTCATTGCCCGCCCTCAGCCGCCGCCTCGAGATAGAACGCGGTGATCCGCGCCATGAGCCAGCCCCACGCCTCGCGCTCGCGCGGTCCGGCGGTCTTGCCGACGGCAATCTCGAGATAGGCGATCTCGCTCGCGATCTTGTCGCGCGGTAGGAGGTGCAGCCGGCTCACCAGGATGGCCGCCTCGATCACTGCCGCCTGTGCGCGGTTGAAGCCGCGAAAGGCACCGTGCGCCGCCTCATGCACGACGCGGCAATGAAAGCGCGGCCGCACCGGATCCGCCTCGACACGTTCGACGCTCAGCTCCTGATGGGTGAGCGCGCCCTCCAGGATCTTGCCGGCAACACGCTCCGCCGGCCGTAGCGGCCAGTCGCGGCGCCCGGTGAGACAACCGGCAAAGACGCGCACATCGTCGGTATGATTGATCACGGCGCCGCCGCCATACACCAAATTGTCGAGCGTCGTCGACGGGCGGAACGGCGCCAGGATGGGATGACCGTCGCGCCAGATCACGCCCATGGGCGCGATATGCGTCGTGCCGTCCGCGCCCAAGGTCGTGATGATGCTTTCGATGATCATGGCGAGCCCGGCCGCTGTTTGCGCCGCGCCTCGAGCGTCGGTCCGGGTGCTTTGTGCGCCGTCGAAGGTGCCGGCAGGTCGACGACGCAGCCCCAGGCGAGGGGCTCGTCCTGGGCATAGCGCTTGCCGAGCTGCCAGGCGATCTCGGCGCGCGCCAGCTCGACGCCGAGATAAAAGGCGTGCGCGCCATCGTCCTCGACGCCGAGATGCGGAAAGAGATCGAAGGCGCTCTGGGCCACCTGGTGCTGGTCGCGGTTGTAGAGATGGATGCCGTCGGGCGCGACCTCGATGCGGAAATTGCGGTCGCGGATCTGCGCGGCGGTCTCGGCAATCTCCTCCGGCGTGCTCGTGTGGGGCCGGCGGTCGCGCAACGCCATCAGGCTCGCATCGATGCCGACCGGAAGCCGCTGCAGGCTTTTGGCCGCATGCATGAGGCGGCGGGCGCGATCGGCCTCGCGAATGGCGGTACGGCAATGTGGGCTCACCTGCACCGCCAGAACGTCCGTTATGTCGAGTTCCGCGATGATGCCGAAGAGCAGCGCATTGAGCCCCGTCGTATCGGCGTCGGTCAGCTCGGTGACATTGCCGATGCCCATGAGGATGCGTTCCTCCGGCAGGCGCCGGCGCAGTTCCGCATAGCGCAGCAGCGAAGCGGCGAAGCCGAACGGGAGTGGATCGAGGATGGAATCGGCGATGAAGTGGCGGCCGAGCCGACGGAGCCGCTCTGCCGCGCGGCAAAGCGAATCGAGGTCCTCCGCCGGCGAGGGGATGATCACCGGTGTTGCCGCGATTTCCTCGGCGATATGGATGTTGGTCTCATTGAGGCTCAGTACGAAGCTCGCGCCGGCGCGGTCGCCGCGCTTGAGTTCCTCGACATCGGCGGAATCGATGCTGACCGGCAGGCCGAGCTCCTTCACTGCTGCAACTGCCTCCTCCAGATGGGGAAAAGGCGTCGCCGGCAGGCAGCCGAGATCGATCACGTCGGCGCCG
The DNA here is from genome assembly GCA_036383115.1 of Allostellaceae bacterium. GTDB lineage: Bacteria > Pseudomonadota > Alphaproteobacteria > ATCC43930 > CGMCC-115725 > DAHUYF01. The sequence goes on along the minus strand of DASVOY010000337.1, from coordinate 4,267 downwards.
TCGGCGGCGAAACAGCGCGCTCGCTCGACGGTGCCTTCGATCGAGAGCTTCGGCGCATCGACGATCTCGGCGAAGATGCGCGTCGCGTACCGGCTGAGATCGATGCTCTCACCTTTGCGGCCGAGATAGGCGGGGATGTCGTGGAGGTCCGTCGGGCCGCGCTCGAACGGCACGTGGAAATCGTCGCTCAACGCGGCGAGATCGCCCTGGCACCAGCCGGGAACGACGACGCGGTTGGCGCCGAGCACATCCTTCGGCAAGCGGCGCCGGATCAGATCCGCGGTCATCAGCGCCGCGACCTGCACGCCGATGTCGTGAACCACCCATGAGAAATCGAGATCGCCGAGCGCGCCCAGGACGTTGCGCAGCCGCTTTTCGGCGAGATGACCGGTCAGAAACAGCGTGTGGCCGGACATGCGAGCCGCCGCTTCAGCGTGTTTTCGAGATCGGCCATGGTACCCGCCGATGCTAGCCCAATCCTATCTCGTTCGCGAGCCGAGCCTCGTCGCCGGGCCCGCAGTAGGTGACGGCAAAGCCGCCGCCGGCAGCATAGGCGGGAAAGGCAGGGTCGACGAGGCCGAGCGCGGCGAGCCGCTCGGGCGACAGCGGCGGCGGTGGCGCAGCCGCCGATTTGACCAGTACCAACCGGGTCGCCGCGATGCGCCGCGCGAGCCAGGCCGCCAGGCTGTCCGAGGTCCCGTCCCAGCTTTCCGCCACCGCGGGGTCGGCGTCGACCATGGTGTAAGGCAGCCAGAGCGCGACGCCGGCGCCGGCGAGCGCCGCCCGGATCTGCGCCACGCTTTCGCACGGACGCAAGGCGGGCGCCAGGTCGCGCAGCAGCAGCGCATATTGCTCCATCGCAAGCAGTGCCATGCGATGGGCCGCCCCGTCGGAGAAGCGATAGCGCTCTTGCGCGGCACGGACGACGTCCGCGAACGCGCCGCCGCCCGGCACGATCACGCAACGGCCGGCGCCTCGTTCGATCGCTACGGCAAGCCATGACCGGAGCGTCCCGGCGCTCGCCAGGCTGCCGCCGAGCTTGGCGACAATCGCCATCAGGCGTTGACGGGCGTCTTCGGCCGACGGCGCCTCATCACCACGCCGACGCTCTCGGCTTCCGGGTAGACATCAAGTTTCTCGACGCTGACGCGAACCGCCTCGACGCGCGGGTCGGCGAAAGCGAGATCGATGATCTGCTCGGCCAGCGTCTCGACGAGATTGATGTGTCCGCCCTCGGCGAGCTGGCGGATGCCCTCGACGATCGTCTCGTAATTGAGCACGTAGCGGAAATTGTCGTCCGCCATCACCCCCGCGACGAGCAGATCGGCATTGACGCGGACACGCTGAGGCGTCTCCTGCTCGTAATCGTAGATGCCGATGCGGAAAGGCAGGACGAGATCGCGCACCATCACGCGATAAAGCAGCTTCTGCGACGGTTGCGGTCTCCGCTCGATGCCGAGCGCGTCGGCGAGCATCCAGCCTGTTTTCGTCATGACGCGCAGGATGCCCGATGCCCTATTCGATGGCAATCGCCGCGGGCGGCCGTGATCGGCGGCCGGTCAGGAGGCGCGCTGGCGCGGCACGTTCTGCTCGCAGCGCCATCCCGACAATGCCCACTTCGGATGGTCCGCAAGCCATTCCGTGGCGTATTGCTGGCCTTGGACCAGACAGGCCGCCATCGACAGCTGCTCGAGATAAGGTCTCTCCTCCTGGCACGAACCAGGCGAGGAGAGGAGGCAAAAAACCAGTACGAGTTCAGCCATGTTGCATTCGTCCCAATAGCTGTATGCCCGGTTTTCACACCATTCTTCAGGTTGCTCCGACACCCTTTAGCCTTTGTTAACATCGTGTTCCGGCCCAGATCGCTCGCCATTGCGGGAGCAGCGGGGTGAGGATGTGGGTTGCCGCGTGCCCGGCGCCCCCGAGATCGCTGTCCGAAGCCCGTGCTTGTCCCGGGCCACGCGGCCGATATCATGCGGCCAAACGGGGTGCTGTCCGAAAGGCGCCCGGCAAGCGAGGAAGCGACCGAATGACAAGGCCTTACAGGATCCCCGGCATTCTCCTCGGCATGGCGCTGGCGCTGGCCCCGACCGCCGCCAGCGCCGACGACCAGCCGTTGAGCCCGGCTCAGATCGCGCTGTTCGAAAGCGATCACCTCAAGGACATCAGCCGCCCGGTGCGGCTCGAATACGCGTTTCAGCATCGCGGCGGCGACGCCGGCGACTACGCCGACAAGGTCACCATCGACATCCGCGACATCAACAGGGCCGGCGGCAAGGATGTCGCTGTGGAGTTCCTCACCGGCGAGCACCGGATGAACTTCCCGCCGGTGACGGGCTTTCATGGCAATCCGCTGCTGATGTATTTCCTCGAGCATGATGTCGTCGAGATGCGCGATGCGACGGGGGGCGCCGCGACCTACTTCCGCAACCGCATCCGCCGGGCCTTCGTCGACGCTGCCGAGATGCATCCGGTGGAGGTGACCGTCGATGGCGGCAAGCGCAGCGGCACCGAGATCGTGATCGCGCCGTTTCGCGGCGACCCGCATGTCGGGCGCATTCCCGGTTTCGCCGACAAGACCTACCGCTTCGTCCTGTGCGACGCCGTCCCCGGCGCCATCTATCAGATCAGCACGGCGGCGCTCGGCGCGGGCAGCGCGCCGAAGGCCTTCGAGGAATCCATGACTTATGCAGGCGAACACGATGAGAAGCCGTGACCAGCGCGATTTCGCCACCGCGGTGGCGCTGCTGCTCGCCGCGCTGTGGCCGGGCGCGGCGCGGGCCAACGACTATCCGACGGCGGATCGGGCCGACTACGTCCTGGGCTGCATGGCGGCCAACGGCAACACGCGCGAGGCGTTGCTCAAATGCTCCTGCGCCATCGATGTGATCGCCGGCATCATGCCTTACGCAGAATACGAGAAGGCCGAGACGGCGCTCAGCCTGCAGAGGGGCGGGGGCGTCGGCGGCAGGGTCGGGCTGTTCCGCGATCCGCCCGAGATCAAGCAGGCCATCGAGCAGCTTCACCGGGCTCAAGCGGAAGCAAATCTGAAGTGCTTCGAGTAGGCGGCGGGCCGCTCACTGCGTGGCGACCGCGATGGGCCAGCTCTGGACGAAGTGGCGCTGATTGCTGTCGTCGACCTCGACCCGCAGATCGCCGGGCTTGCGCGGAAGGAAGGCGAAGCGGACGCTCGGGTCCTCGCTGAGCGCGATGTCGGAATCGACGGTGAGGACGGGCTCGCCGGCATAGCTGACGCGGATCTGCTGGATGAAATCGGCGGGAATGTAGTTCCGCGACACCGGGTCCATCTGCAGGCCCGAGCTGTTGGGATGGCTTATCAGCAATTGCGTGGTGAGCGCGCCCTCGGCTTGCTGGAACGACGCCTTCATCTTGCCCAGGCGCGCCATCGCCGCGGATGCGTCCGCCGTGGCGGGGGCGGAGCAGCCGCCGGCAGCCTTGATGAAGCGCGCACTCGCATAGAGCGCGCCGTCGGCGAGCTCGGCGACCGCGTGCATGTAGGTGTAGTCGTCGATCCGCACCCGCGTCGCGACTGCCTGCGGGTCGGCGGCCGAGCCGAAATGGAAAACCGCCGCCAGCGGCGACGGATTGTCGTCGATGACGAAATAGAGGTTGCGGACCCGCTTCTGGAGCGGTGCGGCGAGGCTGATCGTCACCGGCACGATCGCCGCATCCTGCGCCCGCTCGGGCGCCTCGATCCGCACGAGATCCGCGCCGTCCTTCACCGCATGCTCGCCGAAGATGGCGTGGCGCAGCTCGTTCCAGCGCGTCTGGCGCGCCGCCTCGGTCATCTCGGCCGAGGCCGGCGCCGACGGCGCGAAAGCGGCCATGCCGAGCAGCAGTGCCAACGCGGATCTGCGCATCATGCCAGCTCTCCCTTCGCCTCGCTGAGCGTCGCCGGCGCGCCGCCGATGCGGCGATAGACCAGCGCCGGATCGGGCGCCTCGGCCTGGCGCCGCGCTACGTCGAGCAAATGGTGGTCGGGCGACAACGCGCAGGCCGGATCGACGCGGCCGGCATCGCCGGTGAGCGCGAAAGCCTGGCAGCGGCAGCCGCCCCAATCGATCTCGCGCCGCTCGCAGTCGCGGCAGGGCAGCGGCATCCAGTCGGTGCCGCGGTAGCGCTGGAACGCCTCGGAATTGTACCAGATGTCGGCGAGGCTCTGCTCGTGGACCGAGGGGAACGCGAAGCCGGGCAGGCTCTCCGCGGCATGGCACGGCAGCACCTTGCCGGCCGGCGATACGTTGAG
>DASVOY010000336.1:0-1661 GCA_036383115.1 Allostellaceae bacterium | reverse complement strand
CGGGAGCCGTCCCGGGCGCCATGACAAACGCGGTATGCGACGCGCTGCAACCTTTCGGCGTCGAGATCGACGAGCTCCCGCTGCGGCCCGACCGGATCTGGCGGGCGCTGCAAACGGCGACCCGCAAATCGGCGGCCGAGTAAGCGAGGCGCGAGAGGGGCGAGAGGGGCGGCGAGCCGGATCAGCAGAGAGCCGTCGCTGTGCAGGTGCGGCGGGCGTGCACGACTTGTGGGTGGACGCCCCAGCCGGAGGGGCGAATCCCCCACCGCCGGGCCCAGCCGAGGCCCGCCATCGTGCCGGCGGCCGGGCGGTACTCGCAGCCGACCCAGCCGTCGTAGCCGAGCGTGTCGAGGAGATCGAAGAGGTAGGGGTAGTTGACCTCGCCGCGGTCGGGCTCGTGGCGCTCGGGCACGCCGGCGATCTGGATGTGGGCGTAGCGCCCGGCGAGCTGCCGCAGATGCATGGCGAGGTCGCCCTCCATGATCTGGCAGTGGTAGAGGTCGAGCTGCAGCCTGACGTTGTTGCGCGCGACGCGGTCGAGAATGCCGAGCGCCGCGCCGGTGGTGTTGAGGAAATAGCCGGGGATGTCGCGCGGGTTGATCGGCTCGATCAGGAGCGTGATGCCGTGCGGCGCCACGAGATCGGCGGCGCGGCGCAGATTGGCGGCAAGCACTGCCGCGCCCTCCTCCTTCGCCCGATTGCCGGGCCAGATGCCCGAGAGCGCGTGAAGCCGCTTGCATCCTGTGGCCAGCGCATATCCGAGCGCGCGCTCCGCCGCGGCGATGAACTCCGCCTCGCGGCCCGGCAGCGCGCCCATGCCGCGCTCGCCCGCCGCGACGTCGCCAGGCGGGAGATTGAGGAGCGCGAGCGTCAGCCCATGCCGCGCGAGCCGCTCGGCGATCGCGGTCGCCGGCGCTTCATACGGAAAGAGGCATTCGACGCCGCGAAACCCCGCCTTTGCTGCGGCCTCGAAGCGGTCGAGGAAGGGGTGCTCCTGGAAGAGGAAGCTGAGGTTGGCGGCGAGCTTCGGCATCGCCTCACCTTACGCCAAGGCGCGCGCGCCGTCCGCAACCTCGAGCGTCACCGCGCCTTACAATTTCTTCGTCATGCGCAGGCTTGTCCCGGCAATCCATGGACCCCCGGGACAAGCCTGGGGTGACGAGAAATGTAGGGCCCTCAGATCAGCAAACAGCTAAGCGTTGGCGCCGCCGCTGAAAGGCAGTGCGCGGATGCGCTTGCCGGTGGCGGCGAAGACGGCGTTGCTGACCGCGGGGCCGACCGGCGGTACGCCGGGCTCGCCCACGCCGGTCGGATTCTCCGCCGAGGGCACGATATGGACCTCGACCTTGGGCATGTCGTCGATGCGCAGCACCTGATAGTCGTTGAAGTTCGACTGCTCGACCTCGCCGCCCTTCAAGGTGATCGCGCCATAGAGCACGGCGCCGAGGCCAAAGCCGATGCCGCCTTCCATCTGCGCCTTGATCACGTCGGGATTGACCGCCACGCCGCAATCGACCGCGCAGACGATGCGGTCGACCTTGATCTTGCCGTCGCGGGCGACCGTCACCTCGGCGACCTGCGCGACATAGGTGTTGAACGACTTGTGCACGGCGACGCCGCGGCCACTGCCGGCCGGCAGCGGCTTGCCCCAGCCGGCCTTC
>DASVOY010000335.1:0-6541 GCA_036383115.1 Allostellaceae bacterium | reverse complement strand
TCCACGACAGATCCGGCTCGGCCTCGAAGGGGTAGATGAGCCGCACCTTGTGCCTGCGATGGGTGAGATTGTAGTACCCGGCCGAGGTCGGCGTGACCGCCGCGGCATCGATCTCGCCGTCGGTCAGCATCACGAGCATCTCGTCCTCGAACAGGCCGGGCACGAGCTCGGCGCCGTGCTGGCTGAGCTTCATCGCGGCGATCGAACTGGTGAGCACGCCGACCCTCAGGTGGCCAGCGTCGATGTCGCCGAGCGAGCGGATGCTCTTGTCGTCCGCCCGCACCGCGATCGCCACGCCGCTGCGCCGATAGGGCTTCGACAGGCGCAGGCCGGACTCCTCCTGCGCTTGGCGGTCGGCGATGCTGTCCATGACGATGTCGCAATCGGCGCGGAAGATGTCATAACTGGTGATGACCCAATCGCGCGTCAGCGACACGCCGAGGCGCCGCGCCAGGGCTTCGGCCAGCTCCACCTGGAACCCGTGCCGTGCGCTGTCCTTGCTCGCGAAGGGCAGCGAGTTGGGATGGGCGCAGAGTGCGATGGTGCCGCTGTCCTTGACCGCCGCGAAGCTGCGCGCCGCCGCCGGGCTGCCGGGCAAGAGCGCGATCGCGAGCAGGGCAAGCAGAAGGGAGGTGGGTCTGGCGTGCACGGGTTCCCTCAGTCGCTCTTGAGATGGCGGATGTAGTGGATGATGCCCTTGATCTGGGCGTCGTTCAACGTCCCGTCGAAGGCCGGCATGGCGCCCTCCTTGCCGTGCTTGATGCGGTTGGTGATGAAGGCGTCGCTGCGCTTGGTGCCCGCGAGCTTCGGCCCCTTCCCGGCATCCCGGCCGCCATTCTGGTGGCACCAGCCGCAGGTGGTGGCGAAGAGCCCGTTGACCTCCTCGTCGCTCATGGGCTTTTGCTTGGCGGCGAAGGCAGGCGTGCAGAGCGCCGCCGCCACGACGGATATTGCCAGCCACAAAAGACGTCTCGGCATGCTTGGCTCCAAAGCTGAAAGGGCGGAGCAATCGATATGCCCCGCCCTTTCTAACACTTCCCGCTCCGCTATTTCAGCGCGTAGACGACGAGCACGCCGCTGTCGCGCGACATGCTCTTGAACGGCTCTCCGAAGGCGGTTCCGTAGTCGTCCGTGGCCATGCCGCCCCAGCCGGCGACGACCGCGACATACTGCTTGCCGCCGGCGCTGTAGGAAATGATGCCCCCGTCATGGCCGACGCCGTCGGAGTGTGACCACAGCTCCTTTCCGGTCTGCGCATCATAGGCGTGGAGCACGCCCTCAGCATCCGGCACGAAGACCAAATTCCCGCCTGTTGCCAGCACGCTCGCCAGGGGCGGAACGCGGTACTTGACTTCCCACTTCTTCTGGCCGGTGACGGGATCGCGCGCATCGAGATGGCCCCACGGCTTGTCGGAGCCGGGCGGCGCGCGGAGCGTGAAGTTGGCGCCGATATTGAGCTGCGCCTGCGGCTCGAGGATCGGCCTGGTCTTCACCACCTCCATGTCCTGGCACCACTCATTCGCGATCTTGTAATAGAGGCCGGTTGCCGGGCTGTAGGCGCCGGCATTCCAGCTGACGCCGCCGGCGATGTAGGGGCAGAGCGGCGTGTCGACCTTGCCGGCAGTCAGGTCGCGGCGGCCGATGAGCGCACCGGTCTTGGGGTCGATGTCCTTCACGAAGTTGCTGTTCTCGGTGATGCGCCAGACGTTCTGGACGTTGGCATTGGCGCGGTCATACACGAAGACGTAGCCGCTCTTGTTGGGATGAACGACGAGTTTCCTGCCGTCGCGGTCCAGCATCACGAACTCGCCGACGGCACTGTCGAAGTCCCACGCGTCATGTGGCAGCTCCTGGTGATAGAATTTGAGCTTGCCGGTGTCGGGATCGAGCGCGATGACCGACGTGGTGTAGAGGTTGTCGCCGGGGCGCGCGCCATTGTGCTGATAGTCCGGCCCCGACCAGTCATAGAGCGGCGCCGGGTTCGCCGTGCCCCACCATACGGTGTTGGTCTCGGCGTCATAGGTGCCCGGCATCCAGCCGCCGCCGCCGCCGGTGCGCCAGGAATTGTTCCCCCAGGTCTTCATCGCCTCGGGCGTGCCAGCGACCGTCAGGAACTCCCATTTCTTCTGGCCGGTGTCGGCGTCGACGCCAAAGATCGGACCGCGATAGGGCCACTCGCCGCCCTGCGCTCCGATGATGACGGTATTCTTGACCATGAGTGGCGCGCCGGTGAAGCCGACGGTCAATTTCTTGGAGTTGAGCAGCTTGGTCTGCCAGGCGAGCTTGCCGGTCTTCTGGTCGATCGCCATTAACCGGCCGTCCATCGTGCCGACATAGACCTTGCCCTGGCCGAGCGCGACGCCCCTGTTGTAGGGCGTATGGGTCTGTTTCTTGATCAGATCTTCGTCGAGCTCAGGATAGAAGGCCCAGATCACCCTGCCGGTGGCGCCGTCGAGCGCGAAGACGCGGCTGTAAGAGCCGGAGTAGTAGAGGACGCCGTCCTGCACCAGCGGCATCGACTGCACACCGCGGACGGACCGTCCAGGGAAGTGCATCCAGGCAACCTGCAGGTCCTTGACATTGCCGCTGTTGATCTGGTCGAGGCTGCTGAAGTGATAGGACTTGTAGGTGCCGTGATAGGTGGTCCAATCGTTGCCGCTCACGCCATCGCTGTTCGCGGTCGAGGACGCCATGCCTACCAAGCTCGCGGCGCTCGACGGCGTACTGCCGGTATTCGACTGCGAGCAGCCGCCCGCGAGCGCCGCCAAGCCCAGCGCCGTCAAGATAAGCCCCTTGCTACTGTCGCGCATTGCCCCTGTCTCCTCCCATTTATTGCGGCAGCGAAGACGCATTCCGGCGTGCTGCCCTCTTGCCGGCCGACCGCCTCGCGCGATCGCCCGATCCCGACACAATAATCAGCTGCGCGCCCGCCGTCGACTGCCTCGTTTGATAGGCCGTTACATCGGCGTATAGCTGCGGTCGAGCTCGACGTCGATAAGCGCCGGCCCGCCTTCGGCAATGAGGCGGCGCAACAGGTCGACGGTGTCGGCCAGCTTGGTCGTGCGCTCCGCCTTGAGGCCAAGCGAGCGCGCCAGGCCGACGTAGTCGATGGGAGGATCGGTGAAATCCATGCCGACATAGCGGTCGGTCTGCGCGGCGAAGCCTTTCATGGCATTCACCCGCTGCTTCAGGATGCGATAGGAGCGGTTGTTCAGGATCACGAACACGACGTCGACGCGGTCGTGGGCGGCCGTCCACAGCGCTTGGCAGGTGTACATGGCGCTGCCGTCGCCGATCAGCGCCACCACCGGACGGTCGGGCAGCGCCAGCTTGACGCCGATGGCGGCGGGCAAGCCCCAGCCGATGCCGCCGCCGCGCAGGCCGAAGAAGCTCTGCGGATCGTCGCTCCTGAGCATTTGGCGCAGGCCGGGCGCGGAGGAGATCGCCTCCTCGACCACCACGACGTCGCGCGGCAGCATCTCGGCGATGGCCTGCCATAGTGCCAGCGGCCGGATCGGCGTCTTCGCCGCCTCGGCGCGCGCCTTGGCGTGGAGCGCCTCGCGCTCGCCGGCGATCGCCGCCCGCGCCGCTTCGAGCCGCACCCGCGCCTTGCCCTGCTGGGCCGCGCTCATCCGCTCGCTCACGGCGGCTGTGAGCTCCGGCAGCGTCGCCTTGGGGTCGCCCAGGATCGCGGCGCGCGCCGCGTAGTTCTTGCCGAGCTCCCAGGGATCGGTGTCCAGATGGACGATGGCAAGGCCTTCCGGCATCGGCTCGACCTCGGAAGGGAGCGACAGGGTGAAGAGATCGCCGCCGACCGAGAGCAGCAGATCATGCTGCTGCAGCGTGGCGCGAATCGCCGGCGCGAGCCGCGCAATGGCGCCGCGGAAGAGCGGATGCGACGCCGGGAAAGATGCCGTGTTGGCGACGCCCTCGGCATGAACGGGCGCGCCCAAGAGCTCGGCGAGCCGCGCCAGCTCGGCATGGGCGCCGCTCTGCGCCACCGCGTCGCCGGCGACGATCACGGGACGCTCGGCGGCGGCAATCAGCGCGGCCGCGGCCTCGATCGCCGCGCGGTCGCCACGCAGCCGCGTCGCGACCCGCGTCGGCGCGCCGAGGTCGATGTCGGCCTCGGCATTGAGCACGTCGGCGGGCAGCGACAGGAAGACCGGGCCGGTCGGCGGCGCCAGCGCGGTCTTGGCGGCGCGGTGGATGGCGCGCGGCAGATCCTCGATCCGTCGCACCTCGGCTGACCATTTGACGAAGGGCCGCGCGATGGTCGGCAGGTCGGCCCACAGGATGGGCTCGCTGAAATTGAAGCTCTGGTCGTGCTGGCCGGCGGTGAGCAGGATGGGCGATGCCGCCTTCTGCGCGTCGTAGAGCATTCCCAGCGCATTGCCGAGGCCCGGCGCGACATGGACGTTGGCCACGGCGAGCTTGCCCGAGGCCTGCGCGTAGCCGTCGGCCATCGCCATCACGGCTGCCTCCTGCAATCCCAGCACGTAGCGCAGGCCGGTCTCGACGGCGAGCGCGTCCATGAGCGGCAGCTCGGTGGTGCCGGGATTGCCGAAAAGAATCTCGATGCCCTCCTGCTTCAACAGCTCCAGAAAGGCGCGTTTTCCCGAGATGACGGGCATGCTTCGTCTCCTCCCTTGCCGCTGGCGGCGTTGTTGCCGCCGATCCTAGCCGCGCGATTGCGGCTGATCCAGCAAGGGTTTGCGGCACCGCCGAAGCATTACTGCCCGCCGCGCGGCGCGGCGGGCAGTGTGCTCGAACAGAACATTCGGCGGAGCGGCGATCCCGGAGACCAAGGATCGGACATCAGGTCGCGGCGCAGTCACGACCCGATGACGACGAGCAGATGGGCTTAGATCGACTCCTTGAGTTCCTTCGCGGCGCGGAACGCCACCTTCTTGCTCGCCTTGATCTTGATGGCTTCGCCGGTCGCGGGATTGCGGCCCATGCGTGCGGCGCGTCGCCTGACCACGAGGATGCCGAGCCCGCCGATACGGATCCGGTCGCCTTTCTTCAGGTGCTTGACCACGAGATCGACCATGCTGCCGAGCACGGCCTCGGCTTGCTTCTTCGCCATTTCGTGATCCTCGGCGACGCGAGCCGCCAAGTGCTTCAAGGTCACGGTGGACGATGTCCCCGCCTTTGCCGGTTTCTTTGCTGCCATGGGTATCGGACTCCCTCTTGTGTTTGAAGGCCAACGGCTTTCGCAAGAGCTACAGAATCACGCTCAAGGCCGTAAATCAAGCGTTTGCGTAGCTGCGCGAAGTAAATCGCGGCATCTTGTCCTTTTCCGGTCACAGCAAGAAAGCCGCGTGTCCCAGCCCTTCCCGTGAATGTCCAGAGAGCATGGTCGGGATGTGGAGCGCGGCTGCGGCGGCCTCTCTCATGCCCGGCCCGTACTCGCGTTGTCGTCCTCGAAGAATAACCGGGGCTGGTCTCCCCGATTACCGGCAAGCGGCGCGCGGCGAGCGGTGGGCGACACGCTTGCTACACTTGCTGCGGCGCGCAGTACTTATCGTCGACTTGTACGAAAAACCAAATCTTAACTTCTTGACCCGACTCTGTGCGGCGTTTGCAACCTCTGGGAGACTCTTTCGATGGCTATGAAGAAGCACAAGACGCGTCGTCGCCGTAAGTCCAAAGCTGCGGCCTCGGCCGCGCCGATGCGCAAGGCGAAGCGTCGCGTCAAGCGCGCGCGCAAGACCACGACGACCCGCCGCAAGACGGCTCGCCGTGCGACCAAGGCGCGTCGCGGCGCCCGTCGCGCCACGAAGCGGCGCTAAGACGTAGCGATTTGCTTATCGCGGATTGCCCGGCGCCGATGCTTCGAAGCAGCGGCGCCGGGCAGTTCGTTTAGGCCGGACAGCCGACTTCCCGACCATCCCGGCGCTTCCCCGGCATCGCTTAGGGCCGCACCGTGAAGCCCTGCTTTTCGAAGAACGGCCGTGCCGCCGGCGATTGCAGGAAAGCAACGAACTTGCCGGCAGCGGCCGCCTTGCCGTTGGCGGTCAGCGCGATCGGATAGACGATCGGCGGGTGCGAGTTCTCAGGAAAGGTGCCGGCAACCTGGACGCCGCTCTCCGCTGCGGCGTCGGTGGCGTAGACGATGCCGAGCGGCGCCTCGCCGCGCGCCACAAAGAAGAGCGCCGCGCGCACATTCTCGGCGCGCGCCAGCTTGTTCTCGACCGAGTGCCACACGCCGAGCGTCTCGAGCGCGGCCTTGCCGTATTTGCCGGCCGGCACGCTGTCGGGATCGGCCATGGCGAGCCGCCCATCGCCGAGCAGCGTCGCCAGCGGGAAGCCCGGCTGAATGGCGACCTTGATGTCGCGGGAAGCGGGCGCGACCAGGACCAGGCGGTTGCCCAGAAGGTCCTTTCGCGTCTCGGGCCTGATCAGGCCGTGCTGCTGCGCATAGTCCATCCAGTCGCGATCGGCCGAGATGAGAATGTCGGCGGGCGCGCCCGCTTCGAGCTGCTTCACCAACGCCGAACTCGCCGCGGCGGAGACCTCGATTTTGTCGCCGCTCTGG
>DASVOY010000334.1:0-1849 GCA_036383115.1 Allostellaceae bacterium | reverse complement strand
CGATGACAGGCTTGAGCGACTTGCTGAAATAGCCCCAGTGCACGGTCTTGTCGGTGGCCGGCACCTAATAGTGGTTCTTCCGGTTCGCCGGGCCGGCGCCTTGCGCCTGCGCGCCGGAGATCAGGCTGGGCGCAAGCGCGCCCGCCGAGGCCACGGCGCCGCCGGTCAGCAGCGCGCCCTTGAGAAAATTCCGGCGCCCCTCGCCGGAGCCGTGTTCGCAGTCCTCCGAATGTGAGCCGTGCTCATGTTCATCACGCGTGTCCATGCTGTCCCCCTCTTCGCGTTTCAAGCCCTTAGGCGATCCGCACCACTTTACGTGCCGGGATGCCGTGCCCGCATGTCGGGCAGCCTTGCCGCCGCGTTGCGCACGCCAGCGCCAGCGAGACCGCGCCTAGAACGCGGCGATACCCGTCTGGGCGCGGCCCAGGATGAGGGCGTGGATGTCGTGCGTGCCCTCGTAGGTATTGACCGTCTCCAGGTTCATCACGTGGCGGATGACGTGGTACTCGTCGACGATGCCGTTGCCGCCATGCATGTCGCGTGCCATGCGGGCGATGTCGAGCGCCTTGCCGCAGGAATTGCGCTTCAGCATCGACACCATCTCGGGCGTGGCGCGGTGCGAATCCATGAGCCGCCCGAGGCGCAGGCAGGCGTGGAGGCCGATGGTGATCTCGGTCTGCATGTCCGCAAGCTTCTTCTGGATGAGCTGCGTCCCGGCCAGCGGCTTGCCGAAGGCGGTGCGGTTGAGCGTGTAGTCGCGCGCCGCGTGCCAGCAGAACTCGGCCGCGCCGAGCGCGCCCCAGGCGATGCCGTAGCGCGCGTTGTTGAGGCAGGAGAACGGCCCCTTGAGCCCGACGACGTCCGGCAGCAGGTTCTCCTCCGGCACGAAGACGTCGGCCATGGCGATCTCGCCGGTGATCGAGGCGCGCAAGCTGAACTTGCCCTCGATCTTGGGCGTCGTGAGCCCTTTCATGCCGCGCTCGAGGATGAAGCCGCGGATGCCCCCGTCCTCGGTCTTGGCCCACACCACCATGACGTCCGCGACGGGCGCGTTGCTGATCCACATCTTGGCGCCGTTGAGGACATAGCCGCCATCGACCTTGCGGGCGCGGCTCTTCATGCCGCCGGCATCGGAGCCATGATCGGGCTCGGTCAGGCCGAAGCAGCCGATCCACTCGCCGGTGGCCAGCCGCGGCAGGTATTTCTGGCGCTGCGCCTCGGTGCCGAAGGCATAGATCGGATACATCACCAGCGAGCCCTGCACGCTCATCGCCGAGCGGTAGCCGCTGTCGACGCGCTCGATCTCGCGGGTGATGAGGCCGTAGGAGACGTAGCCGACGCCGGCGCAGCCATAGCCCTCGATGGTCGGGCCGAGGAATCCCAACTCGCCCATCTCGTTCATGATCTCGCGGTCGAAGCGCTCCTCGCGGAAGGCGCTCTTGACCCGCGGCATCAGCTTCGCCTGGGCGTAGGCGCGCGCGCTGTCGCGCACCATGCGCTCCTCCTCGGAGAGCTCCTCCTCGAAGAGCAGCGGGTCCTGCCAGTCGAATCTCGCCTTCTCGGCGCTGCGGGCGGTTTTCTGGCGGGCGGCTTGCGGTGTCATCGGCATAACCTCGTCTGAAACGGATTATTCGTGGTCGGGGATCACGGCCGTGGATTCGATCTCGAGCCGCGCCCGGTCGGCGACGAGCGCGCCGACCTCGACCAAGGTGATGGCGGGGAAATGGCGGCCCATGATCTCGCGCCAGGCGGCGCCGATTTCGGCGATGCGCGCCGTGTATTCCTGCTTGCTGAGCACGTACCAGGTCATGCGCGCGATATGGTCGGGTCTGGCGCCGGCGGCGGCGAG
>DASVOY010000333.1:0-12167 GCA_036383115.1 Allostellaceae bacterium | reverse complement strand
TGCGGGCGAAGGCGTGGGGCGAGCGTACGAACCAGGCCGACGCCTCCCTTTCCTGGCGCGCATCGGCGGCGAAGCGGCCCTGGCCGCGCAACAGCGCCTCGTCCTCGACGCGGCCGCGCCATTTCCCTGCGGTATCGCTTGCCATGGTGCTCCCCTGTCTCAGAACACGCCGAGATGCTGGCGCAGATCGACGCCGTCGCGCTTGAGCTCCTCGGCCGGTGCGCTGACAGCAACGCGGCCGGTATTGAGAATGACGACGTCGTCGGCGAGGTCGAGGACGAGCTTCGCGTTCTGCTCGACGAGGACGATCGAGAGGCCCTGCTCCTTCAGCTTGCGGATGGTCGACATCACCTCGGCGACGATCTGCGGCGCGAGCCCTTCCGAGGGCTCGTCCATCAGCAGCACGCGCGGGTTCGACATGAGCGCGCGGCCAATGGCGAGCATCTGCTGCTCGCCGCCGGAGAGATAGCCCGCGGTCTGGCTCTGCCGCTCGGCAAGCCGCGGGAAGGTGGCGAAGACGGTGGCGAGCGTCCAAGGATGGCGCGCGCCCGTGCGAGGCTTGCGCCCGGCAACGGTCAGGTTCTCGCGCACAGTGAGGCTCTTGAAGATGCGCCGACCCTGCGGCACGAGGGCGACGCCCCGCGCGGCAATGATCTCCGGCGAGCGCGCGGTGACGCTGGCGCCGAACAGCGCCACCGAGCCGCGGCGCGGCGGCAGCAGGCCGACGGTGACATGCATGCAGGTCGACTTGCCGGCGCCGTTGCGTCCCAAAAGCCCGAGGAGCCGCCCCTCGCCCAGGCGCAGCGACACCTTCTGCAGCACATGGCTGTCGCCGTAATAGGCGTCGATGTCGCTCAGCACCAGCGCGTCACGCGCCAAGGTAGACCTCCCTCGTGCGCGGGTGGGCGACGACGTCGGCGCGCGTGCCCTCGACGATCACCTCGCCGAAATGCATGAGCGTGATGCGCTCGGCGAGCTCGAGCGCCACGTCCATGTCGTGCTCGATCATCACCAGCGTCACGTCGCGCGGGATGGCGAGCAGCAGCTTCTGCACGTCCTTGCGCTCGTCGATGGAGAGGCCGGCGAAGGGCTCGTCGAGAAGCAGCAGCCGCGGCTGCTGCGCCAGCGCCATGGCGATCTCGACGCGCCGGCGCTCGCCATACGAGGTCTGGGCGAGCGGCCGCTCGGCGAGCGTCTCGAGACCGACGCGCGCGAGCGCGGCGCGGGCGCGCTCGATGAGCTGCTGCTGTCGGTCGAGCGGCATGAAGGGATTCCAGCGCAGCGGCGACAGGCCGAGCAGCGACAGGGTCACGTTGCGCAGGAGCGTCTCGCGCGGGAACAAGGTGATGATCTGGTAGGTGCGGGCGAGGCCGAGATGCGCGCGGCTGCGGCACGGCACCCGCGTGATGTCTTCGCCGAACAGGCGGACGCTGCCCGCATCGGGCCTGATCTCGCCGGTGACGAGATTGAACAGCGTCGTCTTGCCGGCGCCGTTGGGGCCGATGATGAGGCGGCGCTCGCCGGCTTCGACCGCGAGGTCGACATTGGCGGTGACGCGCAGGCCGCCGAAGGATTTGGCGAGGCCGCGGAGCTCGAGCGCGTTCACCGCACCGTCCCATCGCCGGCGCGGAGCAGCGCCGCGGCCCTGCCGCCGCGCAGGCCCGACCAGGCCCAGCGCCACAGCCGCACCGTGCCGGGCACCAGCCCTTCAGGCATGAAGATCACGATGGCCACGAAGATCGCGCCGAGCAGGAAGTTCCAGCGCTCGATATAGGCGCTCGCCACGTTCTTCATAACCACCACCAGCGCCGCGCCGGCGATCGGGCCGAGCAGCGTGCCGCTGCCGCCGGAGATCACCATCAGCAACGCCTCCGCCGAGCTGCCGAGCGCCAGCACGTTCGGGCTGACGAACTGATTGTAGTAGCAGAAGAGCAGCCCGGCGACGCCGCTCCAGAAGCCGGAGAAGAGGAAGGCGAGGAAGCGGATGAGCCAGACATTGTAGCCGAGCGCGGTCATGCGCCGCGGCTGGTCCCGCGTGCCCTTGAGGCTGGCGCCGAAGGGCGAGCGGACGAAGACCGCCATCGCCACGACGGCAAGCAGGAACACCGCGAGCGTGAAGTAGTAGAACGGGGTCGAGAAGGTGAGCGAGATCCCAAAGGGCGCCGGCCGCGACGGCACGTTGATGCCGTTGTCGCCGCCGGTGAGGCCGATCCAGCGATAGGCGACACCCCAGAGGATCTGGCCGAGCGCCAACGTGATCATCAGGAAGCCGATGCCGGTCGCGCGCAGGGCCAGCACGGCGAAGACCGCCGATGTCGCGATGATCATGGCGAGGGCGACGAGCGCCGCCGGGAGATGGCCCCAGCCGCCGGCGACGAGCCAGGCCGCAGCATAGGCGGCGACGCCGAAGAGGCCGGCATGGCCGAGCGAGACGAGCCCGGCATGGCCCACCAGCACGTTGAGGCCGAGCGCTAGGATGGCCCAGATCAGGATCTGGCTCGCGATGTTGACGTAATAGCCGTTGCCGATCCAGTAGGGCACCGTCGCGAGCGCGAGCAGCGCCAGCACCAGGACGATGGCCTTCCTCATGGCGCATGCCTGCCGAACAGCCCCTGCGGCCGGACGACGAGGATGAGCAGCATGGGCAGGAAGAGGATGATATAGGCGAGCTCGGGGAAGAGCGCCTGGCCGAAATTGTAGAGGAAGCCGATGATGAAGCTGCCGAGGAGCGCGCCGGGCAGGCTGCCGGTGCCGCCGAGGATGACGACGATCAGCGCCAGCGGCAGCATGTCGGCATCGAGGCCGGGATAGACCGAGAGGATCGGGCCGCCCATGACCCCGGCGAAGCCGGCAAGCGCCGCGCCGAGACAGAACACGATGGTGAAGAGGCGCGAGACGCGGATGCCCGTGATCCGCGCCATCGGCGCGTCATCGACGCCGGCACGGATCATGGCGCCGAGCCGCGTGCGATCGAGCATGACCCAGAGCGCGGCGGCGACAACCACGGCGATGATGACGATGACGAGGCGGTAGGTCGGGAAGACGATGCTCAGGATCGGCACGGCGCCGCGCAATCCCGCCGGCGTGTCGACGGAGATGGGATCGCCGCCCCATTCCATGAGACAGAGATCGGCGATCATGAAGGAGAGACCGAGCGTGACCAGCACCTGCGCCAACTCCTGCCCGGCCAGCCGCCGCAGCAGCAGGCGCTCGATGCCGCCGCCGATCATCGCCATGGCGGCGGCGCTCGCCAGCGCCGCCAGCCAGAGATTGAGCCCCAGCGCCAGAAAGCTCGTGCCGAGATAGGCGCCCAGCATGAAGAACGAGCCATGCGTCAGGTTGGGGATGCGCATCAGCCCGAAGATCAGCGAGAAACCGGCGGAGAGGAGGAACAGCAGGCCGCCCAGCGTGACGCTGTTCACCGCCAGGAGCAGCCACAGGCTCATCGTGGATGGGGCTTATGACTTCAGCGGCGGGTAGTCGCGCGAATAGACCGGCTGCGCCAGGTACTGCTTCTCGTCATAGGTCCAGAACTGGCTGACATTCGGATAGGTCTTGACGATGGTGTTGACGAGCTTGCCGCCCTTGCGCTCGAGCCGGCGGATGAAGACGTTGCCCACGACATTGCCGAGATGGTCGAAATGGAACGCACCGCGCGGCGTATCGGTCAGCGACACGGCACGCAAGGCTTCGATCAGCTTCGCCTTGTCGTCGGTCTTCCCGCCGGTCTTCCCGAGCGCGGCCTCGATGCACATGCCGTTGATGTAGCAACCCGCCGCGTAGCCGCCGGGGATGTTGCCGTACTCGCGCACCATGTCCGCGACGAAGCGCTTGTTGCTGGGGGTGTCGAGGTCGCTCGAGTACCAGGCGGCGGAGATGGCGCCGACCGCGTCGTCGCCGAAGCTCTTCAGGAGCGCGTCGTCATAGGCCGTCCAGCCGCCTATGACCGGATATTTGGATTTGAGCCCGAGCTCGGCATATTGCTGGTTGAACTTGATCGGGTTCGACCCGGCGAAGCCGTTCCACACGCCGTCGACGTCGCTGATCTGCGCAAGGTAGGGCGTGTAGTCGGGTGTCGCGATGGGCGTCCACAGCTTCTTGACGATCCGGCCGCCCTCATCCTCGAACACCCTCTGGAAGCCGCCGACCTGCTCGTAGCCGAAGGCGAAATCCTCGTTGATGGTCGCCACCCGCTTGAGCTTCATCTCCTTCGCGGCGTAATCGCCCAGCGGATGGCAGCACTGCGAGGAGGTCGCCGAGGCGCGGACGAAATAGGCGTTCGGCTTGCGCTGGGTCATGTCGTCGGCGGCGGCGAGGCTCAGCATGGGCACCTTGGCCTGCTGGATGTAGTCCGTGATCGCTAGCAGCTCGAAAGCGGCGAGCGGGCCGACGATGAAGTCGACATGGTCGCGCTCGATCAGCTCCTGCGCCTTGGTCTTGGCGCCGGCGGGATTGCCGCCGGTATCGGCCGAGATCAGCTCGACCTTGCGGCCGGCGAGCGTGTTGTTCTTCTGCTTCAGGAAAACCGTTATCCCCTGCTCCATTTGGATGCCGCCCTGCGCGAGCGGCCCGGTCTTGACCGTCAGGAGGCCAATGCGGACCGGCTGGCTCTGCGCCAGCGCCGGCGCCCAGGGCAAAGCAGTGGCCAGGGCCGTGCCCCACAAGAACTTACGCCGATCGACCGTCCACGCCATTTCGACCCTCCCTTTTGGCGCAGCCTTGTTCCCTGGCTTTGCGCCGATGCTTGATCAGGTGACGATGATCACGAAGCACCGCCATCCCGTCCAGCAAAAAACGTCCGATCCCCTGTGTCGGCGGCGACTTGCGTTCCGCCCACTTCTTATCAGATGATAAGGAGGGCGCCGGCCGAGGGCCGCGCCTTGGATCCATCGAGGCGGGAGGGCGCGATGCAGCTCGGCTATTTCACCATGCCGCTTCACCCGCCGGAGCGCGACTACACTGAGACGCTGCGGGAGGACCGTGAGGCGATCATCCTCGCCGACAAGCTCGGCTATGCCGAGGCCTTTGTCGGCGAGCACGTCACCGACCGGGCCGAGACCATCACCTCCTGCCTCGTCTTCATCGCCAGCCTGATCCGGGACACGCAGCGCATCAAGCTGGGCAGCGGCACGGTCAACCTGCCCAACAGCCACCCGGCGGCCGTGGCGGCGCAGGTGGCGATGCTCGACCATCTGCTCGAAGGCCGCTTCCTCTTCGGCATCAGCCCGGGCGGCTTGCGCTCGGACGCCGAGGTCTTCGGCAATCTCGACAATGACCGCACCGCCATGTTCGTCGAGGCCATCGACATGGTGCTCAAGATCTGGTCGACCGAGGCGCCGTACAACCTCCAGGGCAAGTTCTGGAAGGTCACCACCGAGCGGACCCTCGACAAGGCGATCGGCCAGGGGGTGATCGTCAGGCCCTACCAGCAACCGCATCCGCCCATCGTCGTCACCGTCGTGGCACCCTTCTCCAAGGGGGTGATCGCCGCGGCCGAACGCGGCTGGACGCCGATCTCGGCGAATTTCCTCCAGCCGCCCTGGGTCGCCTCGCACTGGCCGATGTACGAGCAGGGCTGCAAGAACGCCGGCCGGCCGGCGCGGCGCAGCGACTGGCGGGTCGCCAAGAGCGTCTTCGTCGCCGATGACGAGGCGACGGCGCAGCGCTATGCCAAGGGCGAAGGCAGCCCCTACCGCTTCTACTACCGCAACCTGATGAAGAAGCTCATCGGCAACGGCAGGCCGGAGCTCTTCAAGCACGACCGCGCGATGCCGGACAGCGCCATCACGCTCGACTACGTGGTCGATTCGCTGGTCATCTGCGGCACGGTCAGCAGCGTCGTCGACCAGCTTCTCGCCTTCCGCGAGCGGATCGGCGATTTCGGTACGCTGCTCTACGCCGGGCACGATTGGGTCGATCCCCGCCTGGCGAAGCGCTCGATGGAGCTGATGGCGAGCGAGGTCATGCCGCGGATCAACGCGGTCATATAAGGCCGCCCGCGAGCTCAGGGAGAGAAGAATGAATCAAGGCAAGAGCGAGCTGCGCGACGGCATGCGCATCGACTGGGACGTGCCGATCGCCATGGATGACGGCGTCGTGCTGCGCGCCGACGTCTTCCGCCCGCCGGCCGAGGGGCGCTATCCCGTGATCCTGACCTACGGCCCTTATGCCAAGGGGCTCGCCTTCCAGGACGGCTATTCCTCGGCCTGGGAGCGCATGGCGAGCAAGCATCCCGACGTCACCGCCGGCTCCTCCAACAAATACCAGAACTGGGAGGTCGTCGATCCCGAGAAATGGGTCCCGGACGGCTATGTCTGCGTGCGCGTCGATTCGCGCGGCGCCGGGCGGTCGCCCGGCTATATCGACCATTTCTCGCCGCGTGAGACCAAGGATTTCTACGACTGCATCGAATGGGCCGGGGGGCAGCCCTGGAGCAACGGCAAGGTCGGGCTGAACGGCATTTCTTATTACGGCATCAACCAGTGGCAGGTCGCCTCGCTCCAGCCGCCGCACCTCGCCGCCATGTGCGTCTGGGAGGGGGCGGCCGACTGGTATCGCGACATGACCCATCACGGCGGCATTCTCTCGACCTTCTGGGCCAATTGGTACGACATGCAGGTGCGGACGGTGCAGCACGGCTTGGGCGAGCGCGGCCCGCGGAGCCGCGTCACCGGCGAGCTCGTCTGCGGACCGGAGACGCTGAGCGATGCGGAGCTGGCGCGCAATCGCTGCGACTTCGGCAACGAGATCCTCGCCCACCCGCTAGACGACGACTACCACAAGGCGCGCTCGCCGGTGTGGTCGAAGGTAACGGCGCCGCTGCTCAGCGCCGCCAATTGGGGCGGCCAGGGCCTCCACCCGCGCGGCAATTTCGAGGGCTTCGTGCGCGCGGCCTCGAAACAGAAATGGCTCGAGGCGCATGGCATCGAGCATTGGACCGAGTTCTACACCGACCATGGCGTGCGCCTGCAGAAGCGCTTCTTCGGCCATTTCCTCAAGGGCGAGAACACCGGCTGGGACAAGCAGCCGCGCGTGCAGCTGCAGGTCCGGCACGTCCACCGCTTCGTCGAGCGCCACGAAAACGAGTGGCCCCTCGCGCGCACGCAATGGACGCGCTTCTATCTCGATCCCGCCGGCCCGAGCCTGCAGCGCGAGCCGACCGAGGCGACGCACAGCCTGGCCTTCGACGCACTCGGGAACGGCATCACTTTCCTGTCGCCGCCGCTGCGCGAGGAGACCGAGATCACCGGGCCCTCGGCGGCGAAGCTCGTCGTCTCGTCATCGACGAGCGATGCCGACATCTTCGCCGTGCTGCGGGTCTTCGCCCCCGACGGCAGGGAGGTGGTGTTCCAGGGCGCCCTCGACCCGCACACGCCGATCGGCCAGGGCTGGCTGCGCGCCTCGCACCGCAAGCTCGATCCGGCGCTGTCGACGCCCTACCGCCCCTACCATACCCATGACGAGCGCCAGAAGCTGGTGCCGGGCGAGAAGGTGGCACTCGACATCGAGATCTGGCCGACCTCGATCGTCGTGCCGCCGGGCTATCGCATCGCGCTGACGGTCCGCGGCAAGGATTACGAGCATCCCGGCCCCGGCTCGCGGCTCTCCAATATGAAGAACGAGTTCAGGGGCTGCGGGCCGTTCCTGCATGATGACCCGCGCGACCGGCCGCCCGAGATCTTCGGCGGCAAGACCACGCTGCATATCGGGCCGGACCATCCGTCCCATGTGCTGCTGCCGATCATCCCGCCGAAATGACGCGAGCGTCGCCCGCTTCGGGCCGCCCTGCCGCCCGTTTGCGGCTCGGCTCACCTGCCGCCAAGCGGCAGCGCGCGGCGCCATCGAGCAAGCGGCTCGCCGCCGCCGCGCGCGAGCAGCAGATCCTCGCGGAAGCGGTGCGCTTCTTCGCCGAGGTGGGCTTCAACGGACAGACCCGCGAGCTCGCGCAGCGCATCGGCATCACCCAGCCGCTGCTCTACCGGTATTTCCCGACCAAGCGGGATCTGGTCGAGCGCGTCTTCAAGGAGGTCTTCCTCAAGCGCATCGATCCCGAATGGTCGAAGCTCATCGCCGACCGCACCCGGCCGCTCGAGGATCGGCTCGTCGAGTTCTACGCGGAGTACGCGCAGGCCACGTATACATATGAGTGGATCCGCATCTACATGTTTGCGGCGCTGATGGGCGAGGATCTCAACCGCCGCTATATCAAGATCGTCGAGGAAAAGCTTCTCAAGCCGATCTGCGTCGAGATCCGCCACCATTGCGGGCTCGCGCCCGGCGACGCGCCGATCAGCGAGGCCGAGCTCGAGCATGTCTGGGTGATGCATGGCGGAATCTTCTATTACGCCGTGCGCAAATACGTCTATCACAGCCGCGTCGGCACGGATTTCACGGCGATCGTCCGGCGCGCCGTCACCGGCATGCTCGCGGGCGTCGCGGCGATCGGCGTGACCGCGCCGTCAGGGAGGAGAGGGCGATGAAAACCGGCATGGTCGGCATCGGCATCATGGGCTCGGCGATCGCACGCAACCTGATCGCCGCGGGCTCGCAAGTGATCGGCTTCGATACCGATACAGCGCGACGCGCGGAACTCGAGGCGATGGGTGGCGACGTCGCGCGTTCGGCAGCGGAGGTGGCCGCCGGCGCCGAGGTGGTCCTCACCAGCCTGCCCAGCATCGCCGCGCTCGACGAGACCGTTGCCGGCATCCTCGCCAAGCCGCGCCGGCGCCTCGTCGTGGCCGAGTTGAGCACACTGCCGATCGAGGCGAAGCTCAGGAACCGCAATGCGTTGGCCGGCGCCGGCATGGCCATGCTCGATTGCCCGCTGAGCGGCACCGGGGCGCAGGCGGTGACGGGCGATCTGGTGGTCTACGCCTCGGGCGAGCGCGCCGCCTATGAGCGTTGCGCCCCGGTCTTCGCGGGCTTCTCGCGCCTAACCCACTATCTCGGCGCGTTCGGCAACGGCAGCAAGATGAAGTTTCTCGCCAATCTGCTCGTCGCCATCCACAACGTCGCCAGCGCCGAGGCGATGGTGCTCGGCATCAAGGCAGGGCTCGACCCCGCCGAGATCGTCAAGGTCATCGGCAGCGGTGCCGGCACGTCGCGCATCTTCGAGCTGCGCGCCCCGATGATGGCGGCGGCCGACTACCAGCCGCCGAGCATGAAGATCGGCATCTGGCAGAAGGACATGGCGGTGATCGGCGACTTCGCCAAGAGCCTCGGCGTGGCGACGCCGCTCTTCGCGGCGAGCGGGCCCATCTACAACGCCGCAATCGGGCTCGGTCTCGGCGGGGACGACACCGCCGCCGTCTGCGCCGTGCTCGAGGCGATGTCGGGCGTGGAGCGCAAGCCGGCGAAGAACTGAGCCTCGCGCGTTCTCGCAATGCCCGGGCGATCCGCGTAAGCTGAGCGGAGGGAGGGCCTCATGAACGCTTTCGATCTCAAGGGCAAGGTCGCGGTCGTCACCGGCGGCAATGGCGGCATCGGCCTCGGCATGGCCGAGGCGCTCGCCGAGGCGGGCTGCGCCGTCCATATCTGGGGCCGCAACGCCGCCAAGAACGAGCAGGCGGTGGCGCGGCTCCGCGCCGGCGGCGGACGCGCGGAATCGGCCATCTGCGATGTCAGCAATCAGCGCTCGGTCGAGGCGGCGCTCGGCAAGACGCTCGATGCCTTCGGCCGTGTCGACGGCTGCTTCGCCAACGCCGGTGTCGGCGGCGGCGGACGGCGCTCCTTCATCGAGCGCCCGCTCGAGGAGTGGCGGCAGCTCCTCGCCATCAATCTCGACGGCGCCTTCCTCACGCTCCAGGCGGCGGCGCGGCACATGGTCGAGCGCGCCGGGCGCGGCGATGGCGGCGGCCGGCTCGTGGTCACCTCGAGCATGGCGTCGCTCTTCGGCACGGCGCGCAACGAGCATTATGCGGCGAGCAAGGCGGCGCTCAACGCGCTGACGCGGGCGCTTGCGGTCGAGCTCGCGCGTCATCGCATCACCGCCAATGCCATCCTGCCGGGCTGGATCAAGAGCGACATGACCGAAGGGCTGATGAGCAACGAGAAGTTCATCAACAACGTGATGCCGCGCATTCCCATGCGCCGCTTCGGCGAGCCCAAGGATTTCGGCGGCATTGCCGTCTATCTCATGAGCGACACATCGTCGTATCACAGCGGCGACTGCTTCGTCATCGACGGCGCCTATTCGCTCTTCTGAGATCGGCACATGCAAGGGCTCGTCCCGTTCCTCAGCATCCTCGGCGCCTTGACCGTCGGTGCCATCAGTCCGGGGCCGAGTTTCGTCTTCGTCGCGCGCACGGCCATCGCGCTGTCGCGACGCGATGGGCTGGCGGCGGCGCTCGGCATGGGCGCGGGCGGCGTCGTCTTCGGCGGCCTGGCGCTGCTCGGGCTTCAGGCGGTGCTCGCGAAGGTAGCGTGGCTCTACGCGGCGCTGAGGCTGGCGGGCGGCGCCTATCTCCTCTACATCGCCTTTCGCCTGTGGCGCGGTGCCGTCGATCCCGTGATCGTGCCGAGGACGGCCGACCGGCGCGCCGCGGGTCCCCTCAGGTCCTTCACCTACGCGCTCGCCACGCAGCTCAGCAATCCCAAGGCCGCCATCGTCTATGGCAGCATCTTCGCCGCACTCCTGCCGGCGGCACCGCCCGCCTGGATCTTCGTCGCGCTGCCGCCGATGATCCTGCTGATCGAGGCGGGCTGGTACGCCATCGTGGCCGTCGCATTCTCGACCGACCGGCCGCGCGCCGCCTATCTGCGAGGCAAGCGGTGGATCGATCGGGCAGCGGGCTCTGTCATGGGCGCGCTAGGCCTGAGGCTGATGATCGAGACGGCTCGGCCGGGCTGAGGATCCATATGGCCGCGACCGGGACCGATGGAACGGGAGCCGGCGTCTGGCCCGTCGATCCCGTTGCGCTGCGCGAGGCGGCGCTCGCCTTCGACATCAAGCATCTCGAGCCGCGCTTCCTCGACGATCCCTACCCGCTCTATCGCGCGCTGCGCGAGCACGACCCGATACATCGCATGCCCGACGGCTCCTACTTCCTGTCGCGCTACGACGATTGCGTCGCCGTCTATCGCGACGCCGAGACCTGGAGCTCCGACAAGAAGATCGATTTCCGCCCCAATTTCGCCGACAGCCTGCTCTACGAGCACCACACGACGAGCCTCGTATTCAACGATCCACCCTATCACACGCGCGTGCGCAAGCTGCTCGCCCCGGCCTTCACACCGCGCGCTTTGAAGGCGTTGCAGCCGCGCGTCGAGGCCTTGGTCGACCGGCTGCTCGATGAGGCGGCGGCGCGCGGCTGCTTCGACCTGATCGACGATTTCGCCTCGGCCATCCCGGTGCAGCTCATCGGCGACATGCTGGGCGTGCCGCAGCAGGAGCGCGCGCCGCTGCGCGGTTGGTCGCTCGCCATCCTCGGCGCGCTCGAGCCGGTGCTGAGCGGGGAGCAATTCGCGCGCGGCGTCACGGCCGTCGCCGAGTTCAAGGATTATCTCGTCGATCTCGTCCGGCGGCGGCTGCGCGAGCATAACAACGACGAAGGCGAGATCCTCTCCACCCTCATCGGCGCCAGCGCCTTCGATCCCGCCAGCCGAGGCGAGCGGCTAAGCGAGCTGGAGCTGCTGCACAATTGCATCTTCCTGCTCAATGCCGGCCATGAGACGACGACGAACCTCATCGGCAACGGCATCGATCTTCTCCTTCGGCATCCCCAGGCGATGCGCGAGCTGCGCGACAATCCCACGCTCACCGATACGGCGGTCGAGGAATTCCTGCGCATGGAAAGCTCGAACCAGCTCGGCAACCGCCGCGCCGCCAAGGACGCGTCGCTCGGCGGCGTGACGATGCCGGCGGGCACCTATGTCCACATCGGCATCGGCGCGGCAAACCGCGACCCCGCGCAATTCGCCGATCCCGAGCGGCTCGATCTCCGCCGTCACCCGAATCGCCATCTCGCCTTCGCCACCGGCATCCATGCCTGCGCCGGCATGTCGCTCGCGCGCATGGAGGCGCAGGTCGCCATCGGCAAGTTCGTGCGGCGCTTCGCCCGGGTCGAGCGCGACGGCGCCTTCCTGCGCGGCGGCCGCGCGCGGTTCCGGGGCTTCCTGCGTTATCCCGTTCGGGTGAGTTGAGAGCTGCAAAACTGATGTGCGTCCTT
>DASVOY010000332.1:0-4686 GCA_036383115.1 Allostellaceae bacterium | reverse complement strand
CGGTCTAGTTCGTCAAGGATTATGCGGCGGCGGGACTGAAGGCGAGCATTCCCCTGGTCGGCGCGGGCTTCCTCACGGACGGCACGCTCGAGGCGCAGGGCGAGGCGGCGCAAGGCCTAGAGACCACGCTGCATTACGCCGACGGGCTCGACCTGCCGAAGGACAAGTCGTTCCGCGACGCCTTCAAGAAGGCGACGAACCGCGATGCCGACGTCTACGCCGTCCAGGGCTACGACACCGGGCAGCTCCTCCTCGCCGGCCTCGCCGCGGTCAAGGGCGACACCAAGGCGAGGAAGGAGCTGGTCGCCGCCATGGAGAAGGCGGAGATCGACAGCCCGCGCGGCAAGTTCACACTCTCCAAGGCGCACAACCCGGTGCAGGATTTCTACCTGCGCAAGGTAGAGGGCCTCGAGAACAGGTATGTGAGCGTCGCGGTCAAGTCCCTCGCCGATCCCGCGCGCGGCTGCAAGAGGGCGTAAGGGTCATAGCTGCTCGTTCCGCTGCATCGGCGTCGTGCGTCCTTCGACAAGCTCGGGCTGAGGGGAAGGTGAGCATGGCATCGTCCGATGATGCCAAACCTTATTGCACCTCATCCTGTCGAAGGACGCAGTGCGGTCATGCATCTGCTTCCGCCGACGGC
This sequence comes from Allostellaceae bacterium, assembly GCA_036383115.1. Lineage (GTDB taxonomy): Bacteria > Pseudomonadota > Alphaproteobacteria > ATCC43930 > CGMCC-115725 > DAHUYF01. The sequence continues at coordinate 4,046 of DASVOY010000332.1, read as the reverse complement.
TGAAAGCTGATGGCTCAAAGCCCATGTCCGACAGCGTCATCTTCTTCCTCATCCAAGTGCTCAACGGCGTCCAGTACGGGCTGCTGCTGTTCCTGGTGGCGAGCGGTCTGACGCTGATCTTCGGCATCATGGGCATCATCAACCTCGCGCACGGCAGCTTCTACATGCTGGGCGCGTATCTCGCGTTCTACTTCGCGGCGCACACAGGCAGTCTGTGGCTCGCCGTCCTCATCGCGGTGCCCCTCGCCGTCCTGCTGGGACTCGTGCTCGAGGGCGTGCTGTTCCGCTTCCTCTACAAGCGCGACCACCTCTACCAAGTGCTGCTGACCTATGGCCTCATCCTCGCCTTCGAGGAGACGCGCAGCATCCTCTTCGGCGACGACGTCCATGGCGTGGCGGTTCCGGGCTTTCTCGATTTCTCGGTACGGCTCACCGGCACGCTGAGCTACCCGGCCTATCGCCTGTTCATGTCCGCGGTCTGTCTCGCCGTTGCCGGCGGCCTTTATCTCTTCATCCAGCGGACGCGCGCCGGCATGGCCATCCGCGCCGGCTCGGTCAACCGCGAGATGGTGCAGTCGCTCGGCATCGACATCGGCCTCGTCTACCGCCTGGTTTTCGCGCTAGGCGTGGCACTCGCCGCCTTCGCCGGCATGATCGCGGCTCCGGTCGCCTCGGTCTTCCCCGGCATGGGCAACCAGATCCTCATCATCTCCTTCGTCGTCGTGGTGATCGGCGGCATCGGCTCGATCAAGGGCGCGTTCTGGGGCGCGCTGCTCGTCGGGCTTGCCGACACCTTCGGCCAGGTCCTGGCGCCGCAGATCGCCGGCATGACGGTCTACCTGCTGATGGCCGCGGTGCTGCTGTGGCGGCCCTCGGGTCTCTTCGGGCGGGCCGCGTAGATGTCGCGCAGCAGGCTGGTTCTCGGCCTCGTCCTGCTGCTCGCCATCGCGGCGCTCGCCGCGTTCCCGGCTATGGCCGACCGCTTCTACCTGCAACTCGTCAGCAAGATCATGATCATGGCGATCTTCGCCATGAGCCTCAACCTGCTGGTCGGCTGCACCGGGCTCGTCAGCCTGGGCCACGCCGTGTTCTTCGGCCTCGGCGCCTACACGCTCATGGTGATGTCGCCGCCCGACGAGGCGGCGAGCCTGTGGCTATCGCTGCCGGCGGCGCTCGCCGTAGCGGGCCTGGCCGCGCTCCTCATCGGGTTCCTCGTGCTCAGAAGCTCCGGCGTCTATTTCATCATGGTGACGCTCGCCTTCACGCAGATGTTCTTCTACTACGTCACGGGATCGAAGGCGCTGGGCGGCTCGGACGGCGCCTACATCTACGTGAAGCCCGACGCCATGGTCCTGGGAGTCACGCCCTTCAGCCTTGCCGATCGCGTCCAGTTCTATTACGTCGTGCTGCTGCTGATGGCGGCGACCTATCTGCTGCTGCGGATAGTGCTGCGCTCGCCCTTCGGCCACGCCATCCAGGGGATCCGCGTCAATGAGCGCCGCATGCGCTCGCTCGGCTTCCCGACCTTCCGCTACAAGCTCGCGAGCTTCGTCATCGCCGGCACGCTGGCCGGCCTCGCCGGATATTTCGACGCGGCGCAGTTCGGCTTCGTCAGCCCCGATCTCTTCGGCTGGCGCCAGTCCGGCATCGCCTTGATGATGGTCATCCTCGGCGGCATGGGCACGCTCTACGGCCCGATCCTCGGCGCCTTCGCGCTGGTGCTGCTGCAGGAATTCCTCATGGACCAGACCAAGCACTGGCTGCTGCCGATGGGGCTCTTCATCATGCTCGCGGTGCTGGCGCTGCCCGATGGGCTCGGCGGTCTGCCGGGACAGCTCCGAACGGCGCGGCGCCGACTGGCGGTGCGGCGTGCCTGAGCCGGTGCTGAGGATCGAGCGTTTGTCCAAGCATTTTGGCGGCCTCGCCGCGGTGAGCGACGTGTCGCTGGATCTCCATGCGGGCGGCGTGCACGCGGTCATCGGCCCCAACGGCGCCGGCAAGACGACGCTCATCAACCTGCTATCGGGCGACCTCAAGCCCAGCGGCGGCAGCGTGCTTTTCGAAGGGTGGGAGATCGCCGGCCTCGCGCCCGACCGCATCGCGCGGCGCGGCATCGCGCGCAGCTATCAGAAGACCAACTTCTTCCCCGGCTTCACCGTCTTCGAGAATTGCCGGCTCGCGGCGCAGGCCCGGCTCGACAGCGCCATGCACTTCTTCCGTCCGGCTTACGCCTATGGCGACATCAATGCGGCGGCCGAGCGAGCCCTGGCGCTGGCCGGGCTCGAGAGCCGCGCCGGTGCGGTGGCGCTGACGCTCTCTCATGGCGAGCAGCGCCAGCTCGAGATCGCCATGACGCTGGCGACCTCGCCCAAGGTGCTCCTGCTCGACGAGCCGCTCGCCGGCATGGGCGCCGAGGAGTCCGCGCGCATGGTCGCTCTGATTGGCCGGCTCGCCGCGGAGCATGCCGTCATCCTGGTCGAGCACGACATGGACGCGGTGTTCAGCGTGGCCTCCGTGCTCACCGTCATGGTCAATGGCCGGGTGCTCGAAAGCGGTGCGCCCGACGCGATCCGCCGCAGCAAGGCGGTGCAGGAGGCCTATCTCGGCGCGGCGGAGGATGCGGCATGAGCGGGGCGCCGCTGCTCGAGGCCAAGGGGATCCACACCTTCTATGGGCCGAGCCATATCCTGCATGGCGTCGACGTAGCGATCCGGCGCGGCGAGACGATCGCCCTCATGGGCCGCAACGGCATGGGCAAGACGACGCTGCTGCGCTCGCTGCTCGGATTGACGCCGCCGCGTGCGGGCGAGGTACGCGTCAACGGCAGGGAGATGACCGGTGCCAAGCCCCATCTCGTCGCACGCCAGGGCATCGCCTTCGTGCCGGAGGGGCGCGGCATCTTCGCCAGCTTGAGCGTGCGCGAGCACCTCGTCATGGCGGCGCGCCCGGGGCGGAACGGGCAGCGCGACTGGACGCTGGCGCGCGTGCTCGAAACGTTTCCACGCCTCGCCGAGCGGCTCGACCTTGGCGGCGCGCAGCTCTCCGGCGGCGAGCAGCAGATGCTGACCATCGGCCGCGCGCTGATGACCAATCCCGACCTCCTCATTCTCGACGAGGCGACGGAGGGACTGGCGCCGCTCATCGCCAAGGAGATCTGGTCGATCATCCGCCGCATCCACGCGACGGGCATCGCCGCCATCATCGTCGACAAGAATTTCACCGCGGTGTCGGCGGTGGCCGACCGTACTATCGTGCTCGTACAGGGCCGCATTGCCTTCGCGGGCAGCACCGCCGCGCTCAAGGCGGAGCCGGAGATTCTCCACCGGCATCTCGGAGTGTGAGCAGCATGCGTTTCGTCACCGCCGGCGGGCATCTTCTCGAATACGAGCGCATCGACGGCAACGCAGGCGCGCCGCCCCTGGTGTTCCTGCATGAAGGGCTTGGCTCGGTCGCGATGTGGCGCGACTTCCCGACGAAGCTTGCAGCGGCGAGCGGATGCCCGGCGGTGGTCTATTCGCGTTATGGCTATGGCCGCTCGGAGCCGCTCCGAGCGCCGCATGACGTCCACTACATGCATCGCGAGGCGCTCGAAGCGCTGCCAGATCTGCGCGCGGCGCTGGGGCTCGAGGACGTCATCCTCGTCGGACACAGCGACGGCGCCTCGATCGCGTTGATTCATGCCGGCAGCGGGCGCTGGCCGGTGCGCGCGGTCGTCATCGAGGCGCCGCATGTCCTCGTTGAAGACGCGTCCGTCGCCAGCATCGCGGCGGCGCGCACGGCCTATGAGACGACCGACCTGCGCCAGCGTCTCGCGCGCTATCACGCCGATGTCGACAGCGCCTTCCGCGGCTGGAACGACATCTGGCTGCATCCGGACTTTCGCACCTGGAACATCGAGAGCGTTCTGCCGGGCGTGCACTGCCCGGTTCTGGCGATCCAGGGCGCCGACGACGAATACGGCACGCTGGCGCAGCTCGACGCGATCGAGCGCGCCGTGGCCGGACGCTTCGAGCGGCTGGTGCTGCCGGGCTGCAAGCATTCGCCCC
>DASVOY010000331.1:0-7438 GCA_036383115.1 Allostellaceae bacterium | reverse complement strand
CCTCGCGCAACTCGCTCGCGTTCTCGGCGAGGCGGCGTGCCTCGGCGCTGCGCAGGAGAGCGGCGTCGAGCACGCGGCGCTCGGTGACGCCGTGGCGCGTGCGCGTCAGCACGAAGCCCTGCCCCGCCACCACCTCGCCCTGCCAGCCGCGCTCGGCCTCCGGCGCCAGCTGGTCGAGGCGCGCCGCCAGCGTGCGGATCGCCTCCTGCGCCCGCGCGGGATCGTCGAGCAGCGCCGGGTTGAGGATGCCGGCGATCGCCGCCTGCTCGGCGGCGTTGCGGCTTCCCACCTTGCGCAGCAGCGGCTGCAGCAGGTTGCGCGCGTGCCGCGCCCGCTCGACGACGTCGCGCAGATCGTTGCCGGCGCGCTGCACGCCGTCATGCTGGCGGAACACCGCGTCCTTGATGCCGGCGGTGATGCGATACTCCTCGAGCGCCGCGTCGTCCTTGAGGTACACCGCCTTGTTCGATCCGCGTTTCACCTGATAAAGCGGCGGCTGGGCGATGTAGAGATAGCCCTTGTCGATCAGCGCCGGCATCTGCCGGAAGAAGAAGGTGAGCAACAGCGTGCGGATGTGGCTGCCGTCGACGTCGGCGTCGGTCATGATGATGATGCGGTGATAGCGCGCCTTCTCGGGGTCGAACTCCTCGGGCCCGATGCCGGTGCCGAGCGCGGCGATGAGCGTGCCGATCTCGGCCGAGCTCAGCATCTTGTCGAAGCGCGCGCGCTCGACGTTGAGGATCTTGCCCTTCAAGGGCAGGATCGCCTGGAAGCGGCGGTTGCGCCCCTGCTTGGCCGAGCCGCCGGCGCTATCGCCCTCGACGATGAAAATCTCCGACTTCGCCGGGTCGCGCTCCTCGCAATCGGCGAGCTTGCCGGGCAGGCTCGCGATGTCGAGGGCACCCTTGCGCCGCGTCAGGTCGCGCGCGCGCCGCGCCGCCTCGCGCGCCGCGGCGGCCTCGACCACCTTGGCGACGATGCGCTTGGCGTCGGCCGGACGCTCCTCGAACCATTGCTGCACCTTGTCGGCGACGATGCCTTCGACCGCCGGACGCACTTCGGAGGAGACGAGCTTGTCCTTCGTCTGCGACGAGAATTTCGGGTCGGGGACCTTGATCGAGAGAATGCAGGTCAAGCCCTCGCGCATGTCCTCGCCCGAGAGCTGCACCTTCTCCTTCTTGGCGATGCCGCTCTCATTGGCGTAGTTGTTGACGGTGCGCGTCAGCGCCGCGCGGAAGCCCGCCAGATGCGTGCCGCCGTCGCGCTGCGGGATGTTGTTGGTGAAGCACAGCATGGTCTCGTGATAGCTGTCGGTCCACTCCATCGCCACTTCAACGGTGATGCCGTCCTGCTCGGCCGAGAACGAGATCGGCGCGCCATGCAGCACCTGCTTCGAGCGGTCGAGATATTTGACGAAGGCCTCGAGCCCGCCCTCGTAGTGCATCTTGACCTGCTTGGGCTCGACGCCGCGCGCATCGGTCAGGGTGAGCGTCACGCCCGAGTTCAGGAAGGCGAGCTCGCGCAGCCGGTGCTCCAGCGTCTGGAAGTCGAACTCGGTCTTGGTGAAGGTGCGCGTGCTCGGAAGGAAGGTGATCTCCGTGCCGGTCTTGCGCGCGCCCTTGCCGTCGCCGGGCAGCGCCGGCGCGTCGCCCACGACCTTGAGCGGCGCCTCGGCGTCGCCGTCGAGGAAGCGCATGGAATGCTCCTTGCCGCCGCGCCAGATGCGCAGGTCGAGCCGGGAGGAGAGCGCATTCACCACCGAGACGCCGACGCCGTGCAGCCCGCCCGATACCTTGTAGGAATTCTGGTCGAACTTACCGCCGGCATGGAGCTGGGTCATGATGACCTCGGCCGCCGACACGCCTTCCTCCGCATGGATGTCGACGGGGATGCCGCGGCCGTTGTCGCCGACCGTGACCGAGCCGTCGGCATTCAAAGTGACGCTGACGGTATCGCAATAACCGGCGAGCGCCTCGTCGATGGCATTGTCGACGACCTCGTAGACCATGTGGTGCAGGCCCGAGCCGTCATCGGTGTCGCCGATATACATGCCGGGCCGCTTGCGCACGGCGTCGAGGCCGCGCAGCACCTTGATCGACTGCGCGTTGTATTCTTCGTGATGTTCGGGTGTCTCGTTCATGTCCTATTCGTCCTCGTATCGGCCCGGCGCGATGGTTGCATCGGCCACGCCGAAAAACTGTGCTGTCCCTTTCATCTCCGCGAAAAGCGCGGGATCGGTCCCGGTGAGCCAGGCCTGCGCGCCCAGCTCGTCGACGGCGCCGAAGAGCGCGGCGCGGCGCTCGGCGTCGAGATGCGCGGTCACCTCGTCCATCAGCATCACCGGCACGGTGCCGCGCAGCTCCGCCTGGAGCCGCGCCTGCGCCAGCAGCACGGCGATGAGCAGCGCCTTCTGCTCGCCGGTCGAGCATTCCGCCGCCGTCATGCCGCTGCCGGCATGGCGCACGGAGAAATCGCCGCGATGCGGCCCGATCGTTGTGGTGCCGCTCTCGCCATCGACCCGGCGCGCCCCAGCGAGGCGGCGGCGGAACTCGTCCTCGGCGGCGAGCGCCGGCATGCTGTCGAGCCACTCGTCGATCCCGCCCGCCAGCGCCAGCCTTGCGCCGGGGAACGGTCCGTGCGGTTCGCCCGCGACCGTATCGAGCCGCGCCGTCACGTCGCGCCGCGCCGCGGCGATGGCGATGCCGTGCTCGGCCATGCGCTCCTCGAGCGCGGCGAGCCAGGCCGGGTCCCGCGGCCCGTCGCGCAAGAGCCGCGCCCGCTCGCGCATCGCCTGCTCATAGGCACCGACTCGCGCCGCATGCTCCGGATCGAAGCCGTAGACGAGCCGGTCGAGGAAGCGGCGCCGCGCGGCGCTGCCCTCCTGGAAGAGCCGGTCCATCTGCGGTGTGAGCCACACCAGGCTGACATGCTCGGCGAGCGCCGCCTGGCTCTTCGCCGGCATGCCGTCGACGCGCAACAGCCGCCGCTCGCCGCTGTCGCTCGCGGCATCGCGCCCGGTGCCGATCTGCACCGGCCCGCGCGGCGCGGCCACGGTGGCGGCGATCGCCCAGGCGCCCGGAGCCGCGTCGCTCGGCCGCGCCGGCGGCACCCGCCGGTCGATGTCGGCGAGCCGCGCGCGCCTGAGGCCGCGCCCCGGCGCCAGGAACGAGATCGCCTCCAGGAGATTGGTCTTCCCCGCCCCGTTCGGCCCGGTCAGCACCACCGGCCGCTCGTCCACCATGAGGCGGAGCGAAGCATAGCCGCGAAAATCGGTGAGCATGAGGCGGGTGACGGCCGAACGAAGAGAGGCCGCGGCCAGATGAGGCCGGCCCTGCGCTGCGCCCGGTAACATGACCTTTATATGGGGATTCGCCTCCCCTTTCGCCAGCTCGCGCGAGGGGATTCCAGCCTCGTCCCGCACTCTCAGACGCGCATCGGCATGAGCACGTAGAGCGCGCTCGCATCGGCGGTGTCGCGCACCACGGTGGGCGAGGCGGCGTCCGCCATGGCGAAGCGCGCGCCCTCGCCCTCGATCTGCTCGGTGATGTCGAGGAGGTAGCGGGAGTTGAAGCCGATCTCCAGGGGCGAGGCGCTGTAGCGCACCTCGAGCTCCTCGGTGGCGGTGCCATTCTCCGGGCTCGTCGCCGACAGCGTCAGGCTGCCGCGCTCGATGGCGAGCTTCACCGCCCGGCTCTTCTCGGTCGAGATGGTGGAGACGCGGTCGACCGCCTCGGCGAAGTCCTTGCAGACCACCTCGAGGATCTTGTCGTTGTTGGCCGGGATCACCCGGTCATAGTCCGGGAATGTGCCGTCGATGAGCTTCGAGGTGAGCACGGCGTTGCCGAAAGTGAAGCGGATCTTGGTGTCGGAGAGTGCGATCGAAACGTCCTGATCGAGCTCGTCGATGAGCTTCCGGAGCTCGGTCACGGTCTTGCGCGGCACGATCACCCCGGGCATGCCCGCCGCCCCCTCGGGCAGCGGGATCTCCATCCGTGCCAAGCGGTGGCCGTCGGTCGCCACCGCCCGCAGCATCGACATGTCGCTGCTCTTGGCGGCATGGAGAAAGATGCCGTTCAGGTAATAGCGCGTCTCCTCCGTCGAGATGGCGAAGCGGGTGCGGTCGATCAGCCGCTTCAAATCCACCGCCGAGAGGGTGAAGCTATGGGCGAGGTCGCCCCCCGCCATCAGCGGGTAATCCTCCGGCGGCAGGCAAGCCAGCGTGAAGGTGGAGCGGCCCGAGCGCACCGTCATCGAGCCTTTGTCGCCCGACGCTTCCATCTCGACCTGCGCGCCTTCGCGCAGCTTGCGGACGATGTCGTAGAGCGTGTGCGCCGGCGCGGTCGTCGTTCCCTTGCGCACGCCCTGGGCCGCCACCGAGGCGACGATCTCCAGGTCCATGTCGGTGGCCGACAGCGAGAGCTGCCCGTCCTCGGCCTTGAGCAGCACGTTCGACAGGATCGGAATGGTGTTGCGGCGCTCGACGACGCTCTGCACATGGCCCAAGGCGCGGAGCAGCGCGGCGCGTTCAATGGTCAGTCTCATGGCGACGGGTTCACGCTCGTTGTGACGGCTCAGCGGTCCCGGAAAACCCCTTCGGGCGGCCCCGGAAAACCCCCGCTGCAGCAGCCCGGATGGGCCCATGCGGAACGGGAGGGGACTATAGCATAAGGGGGGAGCGGCGTACACTCGCCCGTGTCGGCAAAGGGGCGGAAAACCTAGCCGATTCGCCTGGCCCGACCGGGCCGAAGGAGGCGGCCGAGGAGAGCTGGCACGGTGCGGCTCTCGCGGTTGCTGTGCAACCGCCGACGCCGCCACCGACGAGCGCTGACGCGCTCGCGGTTAGGTCTCCAGCATGCGGCGCAGCAGCTCGATGTCCTCGGCAAGCGTCCGGTCGCTGTTGCGCAGCTCCTCGATCTTGCGCACCGCGTGCATCACCGTGGTGTGGTCGCGGCCGCCGAACTTGCGTCCGATCTCGGGGAGCGAGCGCGGCGTAAGCTGCTTGCAGAGATACATCGCCACCTGACGCGGCCGGGCGACGGCGCGGGCGCGCCGGGCGGAATGCATGTCGGCGAGGCGGATGTTGTAATGCTCGGCGACGCGCTTCTGGATCTCATCGATGGTGACGCGCCGATCATTGGCGCGTAGCAGATCGTGCAGCACCTCCTGCGCGCTCTCGAGCGTGATGGCGCGGCCGACGAGCTGCGCATGCGCGGCGATGCGGTTCAACGCACCTTCGAGCTCGCGCACGTTGGAGGTGATCTTGTGGGCGAGGAATTCCAGCACCTTGCTCGGGATCTGCGATCGTGCCGCATCGGCCTTGGCCTGGAGGATGCCGAGGCGCAGCTCGTAGGTCGTCGGGTGGATGTCGGCGACGAGCCCCCAGCCCAGCCGCGAGCGCATGCGCTCTTCCATCCCCTCGAGATCGGAGGGCGACTTGTCGGCGGAGATGACGATCTGCCGGTTCTGGTCGACGAGCGCGTTGAAGGTGTGGAAGAACTCCTCCTGCGTCGAGTCCTTGCCGCTGATGAACTGCACGTCGTCGATCATCAGCACGTCGACCGAGCGGAACTGCTCCTTGAACGCCATCGTGTCCTTGAAGCGCAGCGCCCGGATGAACTGGTACATGAACTTCTCGGCCGAGAGATAGATCATCTTGCGCGACGGGTCGTGCGTGCGGATGTGCCAGGCGATGGCATGCATCAGATGCGTCTTGCCGAGCCCCACGCCGCCATAGAGGAACAGCGGGTTGAACGGCACCGACCGCTTGGCGCCCACCGACGACTCGGCGACGCGGCGCGCCGCCGCATGGGCGAGCTCGTTGGGCTTGCCGACGACGAAGTTCTCGAAGGTGAAGCGCGGGTCGAGCGGCGCGCTGATGTCCTTGTCGTCGCCCGTCTCGGCCGCGCCTTCGCGCGCCGCGGCTTCGCGGGCGACGCCGTCGGCGCGCTCCTTGCCGCCGACGAGCGCAGGCGCGGCGACCTCCCCCTGCGGCATGCCGCCGCTCACGAAGATGTCGATCGCCGCGATGGCGCCGTTCTCGCCGTTCCACAGCGCGCGGATGCGATCGGCGTAGTGCGCCGCGACCCAGTCGCGCAGAAAACGCGTCGGCACGCCGATGCGGACGCGGCCGTCGACGACCTCGGCGAGCGTCATCGACTTGAGCCAGCTGCGAAACGCGGCTTCGCCGAACTCGTCGCGCAAGCGGCCGCGCACGCGCGCCCATTGCGCCTGGATGTCGGCGCCGCTCATCACTGGAACCTGAGCCATGCTCATCACTCCCCCACACCGGGGGCGCGGGCACCGGCACGGCGGCCATGCCGCGAGGCATCACTCGATGGACGCCGCTCTCTCGCGCGAGCTCGTCCCAAGATGGTGTTGAAGCGAAGCTGCCGCAGTTCGTCCGACGGGCGGCGCGCCGCCGAGCTAGATCTTGTCTCCACCACGTCCCCCCAGAAGAAACTCACCAACCAGGCGCAAGTTCCCTCTCTTCGGCGAAGGAGGCTTTTTCCTTCGTCGACCCCCGAGCAATCGGCAAGCGGTTACAGATGCGTGCTAACCTTTTACTTACTCGCCCACCGCTAAGCGCTTGTCAGCATTGGTCGGCACAAGCATGGACAACGATTCGATTGCGTCGTGACGTTGCTTGTTGCCTCCCGACGAGAAATGTACCGAAGCGCGTTGCCCGCTGGCAATATGACCGAAAGGTGAACGCATCAGATTCTTTTCGACCTGTGGCATAGGCGCCGCCACTCACTACGCGCGCATCGAGCCCAGCTCGACAAAGAAAAAGGCCGCAGCTCCGTGGCATGCGGCCCGATCTTCGCGCGACAGCGTCGCTCTACAGTGCTTTGATGCGCGCCGAGAGCCGCGACAATTTACGCGCGACCGTGTTCTTGTGCAGCACGCCCTTCTGCGCACCGCGCTGCATCTCGGGCTGCGCCTCGGCGAAAGCGGCGCGCGCGGCGTCCTTGTCGCGCGCGGCGATCGCGGTCTCGACTTTCTTGACGAAGGTGCGGATGCGGCTCATGCGCGCGCGGTTGACCTGGGTGCGCCGCGCGGTCTGCCGGATGCGCTTTTCTGCCGAAACGTGAGTGGCCATCGGATGACCTGCCGTCCTTCCGTCCGTGCTCTGGGAAGGGGCGCTTATAGCGATGCCGCGCGCGCCCGTCAAGCACCGCTACGCGAACGCGTCCACCACTGAAAATAGTAGAAGACGCGGCGCCGCGAGGTTCCTTATGAATCGCTCAGCGGTTCTTGAACCTCGGCTTGCGCTTCTCGACGAAGGCGGCCATGCCCTCTTTCTGGTCCTCGGTGGCGAACAGCGAATGGAACACGCGGCGCTCGAAGCGCACGCCTTCGGCGAGTGTCGTCTCGAAGGCGCGATTGACCGCTTCCTTTGCCATCATCGCAATGGGCTGCGAGAAGGAAGCGATCTTCT
>DASVOY010000330.1:0-2067 GCA_036383115.1 Allostellaceae bacterium | reverse complement strand
GCCGATCGGCACGGTGCCGATCTATCAGGCGCTGGAGAAGGTCGGCGGCCAGGCCGAGGAGCTCACCTGGGAGATCTTCCGCGACACCTTGATCGAGCAGGCGGAGCAGGGCGTCGACTATTTCACCATCCATGCCGGCGTGCGCCTGCCCTTCATCCCGCTCACCGCGAAGCGCGTCACCGGCATCGTCTCGCGCGGCGGCTCGATCATGGCGAAGTGGTGCCTGGCGCATCACCAGGAGAGCTTCCTCTACACGCGCTTCGAGGAGATCTGCGCGATCATGCGCGCCTATGACGTGTCGTTCTCGCTGGGCGACGGTCTAAGGCCGGGCTCCAACGCCGACGCCAACGACGAGGCGCAGTTCGCCGAGCTGAAGACGCTGGGCGAGCTGACCAAGATCGCCTGGAAGCATGACGTGCAGGTGATGATCGAGGGCCCCGGCCATGTGCCGATGCACAAGATCAAGGAGAACATGGACCTGCAGCTCGAGCATTGCCACGAGGCGCCGTTCTATACGCTGGGGCCGCTGGTGACCGACATCGCGCCGGGCTACGACCACATCACCAGCGGCATCGGCGCGGCGATGATCGGCTGGTTCGGCACGGCGATGCTGTGCTACGTCACGCCCAAGGAGCATCTGGGTCTGCCCGACCGCGACGACGTCAAGATCGGCGTCATCACCTACAAGATCGCGGCACACGCCGCCGACATCGCCAAGGGCCATCCGGCGCCACGCGAGCGCGACGACGCGCTCTCCCGCGCCCGCTTCGAGTTCCGCTGGCGCGATCAGTTCAATCTCTCGCTCGACCCCGAGACGGCGGAGAAGTTCCACGACCAGACGCTCCCCGCCGAGGGTGCCAAGCTCGCGCATTTCTGCTCGATGTGCGGGCCGAAATTCTGCTCGATGAAGATCTCGCAGGAGGTGCGCGACTACGCGAAGGCGGGCATGGCCGAGAAGTCGCAGGAGTTCCGCCAGCTCGGCAGCCAGCTCTACAAGGTGGTCGAAGGCCGCACCGCGCCGACCGATCCGTGACGCGCGGCGACCGGCTCTACCCCGATCGCCCCATCGTCGGCTGCCTCGCCGTCGTCCGGCGAGGCAGCCGCGTCCTCCTGGCGCAGCGCTCGGTGCCGCCGGGCGTCGGCCGCTGGGGCTTCCCCGGCGGCATGCAGGAGCTGGGCGAGACCGTCCACGCCTGCGCCGCGCGCGAGCTCAAGGAAGAGACCGGCATCACCGCCGATCCCGTCGCGACGCTCACCGTGATCGATCGCGTCACCCGCGACGAGGCGGGGAAGGTCAAAATTCATTTCACGCTGGTGGCGGTATTGCTCGACTGGCGCGCGGGCGAGGGCGAGCCGATCGAGGACGCGACGGCGCTCGGCTGGTTCACGCCCGAGGAGACGAGGACGCGCGGCCTGGAGCTCTTCCCGCATGCGCTGGAGCTGCTGGAGATGGCGCTGGCACCCCGCGGCTAGCTAGCCGGTGTCCGGAGCGATCCCGATCGGCAGCGCCAGAAGCGCCGAGGGTAGGCACCGACTGACCCGACGCAGGTTGGGTCTCGCCCTCTCTGCAGAAGATAACTTGTTTGTACTGCCTGTTTGACATCGGGTGTCTGCACGGTCTCGTCATTTCCGCCAGCAGCTGCAGGTGGCGAATCTAGCTGAGAGCGGGGGTAACACTTGGGTGATAGATCGCCGCCCAGAGCGACAGCGTCGCCGATACGAGGCCGACCCACAGTACGCCCCAGAACAGCAGCACTGCCGACGATATCAAGAACCGATCGGCGACGAGGATCACCGCCAGCGTGACCGCTGCGATGATGGTCATTGTGCTCTGCCATGGCGCGTAATCGCGGCGCCGTGCCCAGAGGGCAAGGACGATGGTGAGAATTGCGGCACCGAAAAGCCAACGATGATAGTGCGCTCCGATCGTCGTGGGAAAGATCGCGACATAAGCGAGCCATAGACCGAGCAGCGTATTGAGCAGATTCGGGATCATGCTTGCGCTCCGTGATCGCGATGGGTGCGGTGCAGGTGGCGCCAAGTGACTGGCGGGATCGCGTAGTAGAT
>DASVOY010000329.1:0-7231 GCA_036383115.1 Allostellaceae bacterium | reverse complement strand
CCGTCCCTTCGTCCACGAGCCCGGCGCCAAGCTCCTGCTCGGCAAGAGCTACGCCGAGGCGGGCGAGGCCGAGGGCCGGGCGGCGCTTCTCGACCTCGCGCATCACCCTGCCACATCGCGCCACATCGCGCTCAAGCTCGCGCGCCATTTCATCGGCGACGACCCACACCGCGACAGCGTCGAGCGCATCGCCCACGTATTCCGCGACAGCGGCGGCGACCTCCACGAGGTCACGGCGGCGGTGGTGAAGGAGGATGCCGCCTGGCGCGCCCCCTTCGCCAAGATGCGCACGCCCGGCGAGATGGTGATCGCCGCCTGCCGTGTCGCGGGCTTCACGCCGCCACCGGAGATGTTGGTCAACAGCCTGCGCACGCTCGACCAGATGCCGTTCTTCGCGCCCTCGCCGGCGGGCTGGCCCGACAACGCGGCGGCCTGGGTGTCGCCAGAGGCGGTGCTGCGCCGCGCGCAATGGTGCCAGGCCTATGCCGAGCGTGTCCCCGATCCGCCCGATCCGGTAGAGATTGCCAAGGGTGCGTTCGGCGACGCCCTGCCGGAGGAGACGATGCAGGCGATAAGGCTCGCGCCGTCGCGCCGTGCCGGCCTCGCGCTGCTATTGGCCAGCCCGCAATTCCAGCGGAGGTGAGATCATGATCCGCCGCGACGCCTTGAGATTGCTGACCGCTGCCGGCGCCTTCGCCATTGCCGGCCTCCCCGGCGCCGTCTTCGCCGCGGCGCCCGGCGAGCGCCGCCTCGTCATGGTGGTGCTGCGCGGCGCGCTCGACGGGCTCGCCGCGGTGCCGCCGCTGGGCGAGCCGCGCTACGCCGAGAAGCGCGGCGCCATCGCGCTGAGGCCGCCGGGCGAGCCGGGCGGCTGCCTTGCGCTCGATCCGCATTTCGCTCTCCATCCGGCGCTGGCGCCGATCCATCCCTATAGGGGCAAGGGCGAGTTGCTCTTCATCCATGCCGCCGGCAACGGCTATCGCACGCGCTCGCATTTCGACGCGCAGGATCTGATGGAGAGCGGACTCTCGGCCAAGGCCGGAACCAGCGACGGCTGGCTCAACCGCGCGCTGGCGCTCATGCAGAAGGGCGACCGGCGGCTCGGCCTTGCGGTGGGCGGCGCGGTGCCGCTCATCCTGCGCGGCGCCGTGCCGGTGGCGTCCTGGGAGCCGGCGGGGCTCAGGGACGCGTCGCCCGAGTTCATCGCCGCGCTGGCCGAGATCTACAAGCCCGATCCGCTGCTGGGCCCTGCGCTCGCCGAGGGGCTCAAGGCGCAGAATTTCTCCGAGACGGTGCTGGGCGACGGCATGCCGAAGGGCAAGGGCGGGTTCGGGCCGAAGAGCTTCGAGCCGCTGGCCCAGGCAGCAGGCAAGCTCATCGCCGCGCCGGACGGGCCGCGCATCGCCGTGCTCGAGATGGGCGGCTGGGACACGCATGTGAACCAGGGCGCCGAAAGCGGCAGGCTGGCGCAGAACCTCGACGGTTTCGCCGCCGGCCTCGACGCGCTCGCCCGGGCGCTGGGGCCCGCGTGGAAGGAGACGGTGGTCGTGGCGGTCACCGAGTTCGGCCGCACCGTCGCCGTCAACGGCAACAACGGCACCGACCACGGCACCGCCTCGGTCCTCCTCGTCATGGGCGGAGCGGTCAAGGGCGGGCGCATGGCGGGCGACTGGCCGGGGCTCGATCATCTCGAAGAGGACCGCGATCTCCGCGTCGCCACGGATTCGCGCCGGGCGATGAAGGCGATCCTGCGCGACCATCTCGGCCTCGACGCCGCGAGCCTCGACCGCAAGGTATTTCCGGATACGGCGGGCTTACGGGCGGTGGACGGGTTGCTCCGCGCCTGAGGGGCGCGCTCACTCCTGCGCCACGAACTTCCGGTATTCCTCCGCGATGTCGCGCACTGCCGTCTCGATGAACTTCGCGCCGTGCTCCGGCGTCGCCAGCGTCGGGTCGGAGCCTATGCGGCCGTCGGGGAAGAGGCGGCGATAATCCTCGGCGTCGGTGAAGCCGCGCACGCGCGGGCCGGGCGGGCCCACCTGGCGCCGCTTGATCGCCTCGGGATAGACGTGCTGCGTCACCGACACCTCGCTCGGCGTGGCATGGCTGCCCTCGCGGTCGCCGAAGAGTTCCTTGGAGAGCTTGTGCACGCCCGAGGTCTCCCACCAGTTCTTGAGTGCGCAGCGTACCGCCGGCGCGTTGCCGCTGGGGCGCAGCGAGGCGGCGGCGTAGATCTCGGCGAAGGCGGCGCCGACGGTGGCGACGTTGCCGCCATGGCCGTTGATGAAATAGAAGCGCTCGAAGCCGTGCCGCGCCAGCGACGCCACATAGTCGGAGATCACGGCGATGAGCGTCGACGGCCGCAAGGTGATCGTGCCGGCGAAGGCCAGGTGATGCTGCGCGTTGCCGACATTGATGGTCGGGCCGACCAGCGCGCCGGCGGCCTCGCCGACGCCCGCCGCGATCACCTCGGCGCAGATCGCATCGGTGCCGATCAGGCCGTTGGGCCCGTGCTGCTCGGTCGAGCCGATCGGCACGATGATGCCCTTGGCGCCGCGGAGATAAGCCTCGACCTCTTCCCAGGTCTGGAGATGGAGCAACACGGACGGCCTCTTGATTGATCGCAGCAACCATAGCACGGGGTCGCGTGCGCGCTAGGCCTGTCGCCGTTTCGGTGCAATGCAGCGTCGGCGAAATTGCGCTTGCCGGGGCGTTGGCGCTGGTCTAGATCGCAGCGCAGCATGAAACGGGCAACGACCGAGAGGATCGGCAAGCTCACCGTCGCGCGGAGCGTGGCCGAGCTGCGCCGGCGCATCCGCGCATGGCGCCGCGCCGGCGAGACCGTGGCCCTCGTCCCCACCATGGGCGCGCTCCATGCCGGGCACATCGCGCTGGTGGCGCGGGCGCGCGAGCTGTGCGACCGGGTCGTGGCCAGCCTCTTCGTCAACCCGACCCAGTTCGGCCCCAACGAGGATTTCGCCCGCTATCCCCGCGACGAGGCGAGCGATGCGGCGAAGCTCGCGGCGGCGCGCTGCGACTTGCTCTACGCGCCGACGCTCCCGGAGGTGTATCCCGAGGGCTTCTCGACCAGCGTTTCGGCCGGAATCGTCGCCGAGGGGCTGTGCGGCCGCTTCCGCCCCGGCCATTTCTCCGGTGTTGCCACGGTGGTGACCAAATTGCTGCTGCAGGCGCAGGCGGACGTCGCCTGCTTCGGCGAGAAGGATTACCAGCAGCTCCAGGTGATCCGCCGCGTCGTGCGCGACCTGGACATTCCCGTCAGCATCGAAGGCGTGCCGACGGTGCGCGAGGCGGACGGCCTCGCGCTCTCCTCCCGCAACGTCTATCTCACGCCCGAGGAGCGCCAAGCGGCGCCGGCGCTCCACCGTACGCTCGTTGCCATCGCGGGGCGGATCGAGCGTGGCGAGGCGACGGCCGCCGACGCGGTCGAGGCCGGCCGGGTCGTGCTCGAGCGCGCGGGCTTCACCAAGATCGACTATGTCGAGGCAGTCGATGCCGAGACGCTCGGGGCCCTCCTCGGCGGGCGCCCCGGCCGTGTTCTCGCCGCCGCTTGGCTCGGTCGCACGCGGCTCATCGACAATGTGGCGCTCGCACCGCGCGGGTAGCTCCGGCTACTGTGCGACGCTTTCTGCCTACTGAGGCGCGTGCTCTAATACCGCGAAACTCCGAGGGGAAAGGCGCGCCGCCATGGCCTACGAGACCATCCGCTACGAGACGTGCGGGCCGACCGCACTCATTACGCTCAACCGGCCCGAGCGGATCAATGCCATGAACGCCGCCATGCTGCGCGAGCTGGAGGCGGCGATGGATGCCGCGGAAGCCGACGACGCCGTGCGCGCAATCGTGCTCGCCGGGGCCGGCAACGGGTTCTGCTCCGGCTTCGATCTCAAGGAGCAGGCGGCGTCGCGTCCGAGCGGCGTCGGCCAGTGGCGCCCGCTGCTCAAGCGCGATTTCGACGCGATCATGCGTTTCTGGAACTCGCCCAAGCCGACGCTCGCGGCGGTGCGGGGGCCATGCCTCGCCGGGGGCTGCGAGCTGGCGCTCGCCTGCGACATCACCATCGCCGCCGAGGACGCGGTGTTCGGCGAGCCGGAGCTGCGCTTCGGCGCGGGTATCGTCGTCATGCTGCTGCCCTGGCTCACCGGGCCGAAGCGGGCGAAGCAATTGCTACTCACCGGCGATGACAAGCTCGGCGCGCGCTGCGCCGAGGCGATGGGCCTCGTCAACGAGGTCGTGCCGTCGGGCGAGGAGCTGTCGCGTGCGCTGGCGCTCGCCGCCGATCTCGCGGCGATCGATCCCATGGCGCTGCGCGAGACCAAGCGGGCGATCAATCGCAGCTACGAGATCATGGGTATGGGCGAGGCGCTGGCGGCGGCGCTCGACATCGATCTGCAGATCGAAGGCGAGGGCACTGCCGACAAGCGGCAATTCATGGAGATCGTCCGCCGCGAGGGCTTGCGCGCCGCGCTCGCTTGGCGCGATGCGCGGTTCGCCACCGGAAAGCGCTAATCCGCTCCCGCGAGCCGCGCGTGCGGCAGCGGGGTGACGCGGTCGCGCGCCAGGAGATGCACGGTGAAGTCGCCGGGAAAGAGCGCGCGCAGCGCCGGGTCGAAGACGTCGAGCCCGCCGGCATAGGCGCCGAAGGCCGGCAGCACGAGCCGCTGCCCGTCGACGACGAAGCAGCGCCCCGAGAGCCGCCGCCCGCGCACGTCGATGCTGGCCTTCGGGTGATAATGGCCGCTCACCTCGCCGGCGGCGAAGAGCGGCGCGGCGATGTGGCGGAAGACGAGCGGGCCGAGCCTCAGCTCGTCGGCGACGACGCGGCCGCCGAGTTCCGCCGGCGGCACGGGATCGTGGTTGCCGGCGATCCAGAACCATTCGACGGCCTCGGCGAGGCGGGCGATGCGTCGCGCATCCTCCTCGGCGAGCCGCGCCGGCGCCGCCGCATCATGGAAGCTGTCGCCGAGGCAGATGATCCGGCTGACGCCATGGCGCTCCGCCACGCGCTCGAGCCGCTCCAGCGTCGCGCGCGTGTCGTAGGGCGGCAGCATGGCGCCGCGCCGGGCGAAGCTCGATCCCTTCTCCAGATGGAGATCGGCCAGGACGAGCGTGCGCTCCGCAGGCCAGACCAGCGCGCCGCTGGCGTCGGCGACCAGATCGACCTCGTGGAAGCGGAAGGATTGCGTCGCGGCGAGAGACATCGGCGGAAGGCATACGCCATTTCCGCCGCCGCCTCCAGCCCGGGTATCAGGCGACGGTCACTCCGCGGCAGCGGCCGTACGCCGCACCGCCTCGCGCATCGCCGGCTGAAGCGCCGAGAGGCTGTCGAACATCGCGCGCGTGCTGAGATCGGCGAGCTTGCCGGCCTCGTTGAAGTACTCCCGCACCATCGAGCGGGCATAGTCGGCCTGGAGCTCCATCGCCTGGTCGATGCTGCCCGACCGCGCGATCGCCTTGCTCACCTCGAGATTGCGGTCGAGACGCGCGCGGCTGAACTCGAGGATCTCGGAGCCGACCGCCATCCAGTTCTCGAGCCACTTGTTGCTGGCCTGGAAGATCGGCTCGATCCCGGTCAGCGCCTGGGTCGGATCGAACGCCGCCGTGATCTGCGTCTCGCTCCGCTTCACGCGCATGTCTTCCGCCTGTGTCTTGGCCATCGCCTTTCTCCGTTCGAGCTGGGTGATGATTGTTCGTCTGCGCCTGCAGCTTGCCGAACTGCATCGCACTCAACGCGTGTTCAGCATACTAGTCGTCACACTGATAGCAACGGCGATCAGAAAAGAATTGACGATCGCGCCGGTTTCGTTTCGAGCACGCGCAACGTTGTGAGCAGCATTGTGATCGCTGCACTTTGCGGTTTCGTGACAGCGCCGATTCTTCGTGCCGGCTTTCTGTCGCTCACGCCTGCATGGCGGCCGGAGCGAGCCCTGCTTCCGCCAGCAGTTCCGCCTGCGCCTGATCGAGCAGATCATCGAGCGCCGCGCCGTAGACGGCTTCGCGGCCGATCTCGAGCAGCACCGGCACGGCGAGCGGCGACACGCGGTCGAGCCGGCGATGCGTGATGCGTCCCTTGACCCGCGCCAGCATCTCGGCGAGACGGCGCACATCGGCGAGGCCCGACGCGGCGTCGGCGCGCGTGGCGCGCAGCAGCACGTGGTCGGGTTCGTGCCGGCGCAGCACGTCGTAGATGAGGTCGGCGCTGAAGGTGACCTGCCTTCCCGTCTTCTCCTGGCCCGGCAGCTTGCGCTCGATGAGGCCGGCGATGATCCCGACGGTGCGGAAGGTGCGGCGCATCAGGGATGACTCCGCCATCCACGCTTCAAGGTCGTCGCCCATCATGTCCTCGTCGAAGAGCTGATCGACGTCGCGCACGGGCTCCAGGCCCCACACCGCGAGCACGTAGTCGGTGGCGACGAAGCCCAGCGGCTTCAGCCCGGCGCGCTCCATGCGCCGCGTCAGCAGCATGCCCAAGGTCTGATGCGCGTTGCGGCCCTCGAAGCAATAGGCGACGAGATATTCGTGCGGCCCGCGCGGAAAGCTCTCGACCAGAAGCCCCTCGCGCCCGGGCAGCAGCGAGCGGTAGCGCTGCAGCCGCAGCCATTCCTGCACCGGCTCGGGCAGGTCGCGCCAGCTCTGCGGCGCGGCGAAGATGGCGCGCACGCCGTCGGCGAGATGTGTGGTCAGCGGCAGCCTTCCGCCCTCGTAGGTCGGCACCTTCGGCACACCGCCGGCGGCGCGGCTCGCGCTGATGTCGTTGCCGCGCATGCCGTCGAAGCGCAGCAACTGGCCCGCGAACATGAAGGTGTCGCCCGGCACCAGCGTTCCCGCGAACCACTCTTCGACCTCGCCCAGGATCTTGCCGCGGCCCAGGCGCACCTTGAGCATCGATGCCTCGACGATGGTGCCGATATTCATGCGGTAGCGCCGCGCCACCTGCTCCGAGGCGACGTGATAGCGCTCGATGCTGTCGCGGAAGAGGCGGCGCCAGCGCTCATATGTCCTGAGTGCGTAGCCGCCATTCTCGACGAAGCGCAGCGCGTCGTCGAAATCCTTGCGCGGCAGCGCGGCGTAAGGCGCGGCGCTCGTCACCTCGGCGTAGAGTTCGTCGGCGGTGAAGGGCGCGGCGCAGGCCATGCCGAGGATGTGCTGCGCCAGCACGTCGAGCCCGCCCGCGCGCGGCCGCTCGCCGTCGAGTTCGCCGCGGTCGAGCGCG
>DASVOY010000328.1:0-2484 GCA_036383115.1 Allostellaceae bacterium | reverse complement strand
GTTCTTGTAGATGATGTCATCGCCGTCGATCTCGGCATTGACCGCGGGGATCTCTTTGAGCGCGGCGATCGAGGCCTTGACGAAGAGCGACATGTAACCGAGCCGCACGCCGTATTTCTTCTCGAAGCTCTCGCGGTAGCGCTCGCGGATCGCCATCGCCTCGGTCATGTCCTCCTCGGTGAAGGTGGTGAGCATGGCCGCCGTGTTCTGCGCCTCCTTGAGCCGCTCGGCGATGCGCTTGCGCAGCCGCGTCATGCGCACTCGCTCCTCGCGCGGGCCGAGCGCGCGCGGTGCCGGCGGTGGAGGCACCGGCTGCGGGGCCGGTGCGGGTCTTGCCTGGACGGCGGGCGCCACCGGCGTGCCGCGCTCGATGTGGGTCAGCACATCGGCTTTGGTGAGGCGGCCATCCTTGCCGCTGGCGGCGATCTTGGCGGGGTCGAGCCGGCTCTCCTCGACCAGCTTGCGGACGGCCGGGCCCGAGCGCTCCAGCACCGCGACGTTACCAGCCGATGCCGAAGCGGCGGCGGCGGCCGGCGCTCTCGTCTCGCTCTGGGACACCGCGGCCGCGGGCTGCGGCTTCGCGGGCGCGGCGGCCTTGACCGCGCCCTCGCCGATGCGGCCGAGCACGGCGCCGACGGCGACATTGGCGCCCTCGGGCACGGCAATCTCGGAGAGCGTGCCCGCGGCGGGCGCGTTGACCTCGAGCGTCACCTTGTCGGTCTCGAGCTCGACCAGCGGATCGTCCATCGCGACGGGGTCGCCGATCTTCTTGAGCCACCGCGCCACCGTCGCCTCGGTTACCGATTCGCCCAGCGCAGGCACCTTGATCTCGGTCGCCATCATTCGCCCCGTCTCGCTCGATTCGCGGTCTGCTGCATTCGGTGGAGTGTCATTGCGTGAGCATCAGGTCACCGACAACGCCTCGTCCACCAGCTTGGCCTGCTCGACATTGTGCCGCTTCAGCAAGCCCGTCGCCGTCGCCGCGGCTTCGGGCCGGCCGACATAGTGCGCGCGCCTGGCCTTGCCGGTGAGACCAACCAACACCTGCTCGATGCGGCGGTCGACGAAGCTCCAGGCGCCCATGTTCTGCGGCTCCTCCTGGCACCAGACGACATCGGCAAATCGATACTTGCCGATGGAATCGGCGAGCGCCTTCGACGGGAAGGGATAGATCTGCTCGAGGCGGACGATCGCCACGTCCCGGATCTTGCGCTCGCGCCGCGCCTGGCGCAGGTCGTAATAGATCTTGCCGGAGCACAGCACCACGCGGCGCACCTTGTCGTCGGGGACGAGCTGGTCGTTCTCGTCGATGGTGCGGCGGAAGAAGGTGCCAGGCCCCATCTCCTCGAGCTTCGAGGCGGCCTCGGGATTACGCAGCAGCGACTTCGGCGTCATGATGACGAGCGGCTTGCGGAAGTCGCGGCGGATCTGCCGCCGCAGCGCGTGGAAGTAGTTGGCCGCGGTGGTGAGATTGCAGACCTGCAGATTGTCCTCGCCGGAGAGCTGCAGGAAGCGCTCGAGCCGCGCCGAGGAATGCTCCGGCCCCTGCCCCTCATAGCCGTGCGGCAGCAGCAGGACGAGGCCCGACATGCGCAGCCACTTCGCCTCGCCGGAGCTCAGGAACTGGTCGATGATGACCTGCGCGCCGTTGACGAAGTCGCCGAACTGCGCCTCCCACAGCACGAGGGCATGCGGGTCGGCGAGGCTGTAGCCGTACTCGAAGCCGAGCACCGCCTGCTCGGAGAGCGGGCTGTCGAGCACCTCGAACGGCGCCTGACCGGGACGCACGTGGTTGAGCGGGATGTAGCGTTCCTCGGTCTGCTGGTCGACGAGCACGGCATGGCGCTGCGAGAAGGTGCCGCGGCCGGAATCCTGGCCGGAGAGGCGCACGAAGGTGCCCTCGGCGCAGAGCGTGCCGAAGGCGAGCGCCTCGGCCGTCGACCAGTCGATCCCTTCGGCCGCCTCGATCGCCTTCCGCTTGGCCTGGAGCTGACGCGCGATCTTGCGGTTGAGATTGAAGCCCTCGGGCACCGCCGTGATCGCCTTGCCGACATCGCGCAGGACCTCGATCGGCACCGCGGTCTCGCCGCGCCGGAGATCGCCGGAGGCGACCTTGAGGCCGCTCCACGCGCCTTCGAGCCAGTCGGCCTTGTTAGGCCGGTAGTTCTTGGCCGCCTCGAACTGGGTGTCGAGATGGGCCATGAACTCGTTGACCATCGCCTCGGCCTCGGTCTCGGCAACGACGCCCTCCTCGATCAGGCGCTTGGCGTAGATCTGCCGCGTCGTCGGATGGTCGGCGATGGCGCGGTACATGATCGGCTGGGTGAAGGCCGGTTCGTCGGTCTCGTTATGGCCGTGGCGGCGATAGCAGAAGATGTCGACGACGACGTCCTTCTTGAAGCGCTGGCGGAACTCGGTGGCGATGCGCGCGACATGCACGACCGCTTCCGGATCGTCGCCATTCACATGGAAGATCGGCGCCTG
>DASVOY010000327.1:0-2841 GCA_036383115.1 Allostellaceae bacterium | reverse complement strand
CGATGAAGGTGCCGAGCGCAAGGAGGAGAGCGAGGAAACCCGGTACGAGCGAGGTCTCCTTGACGCCGGTGACGACGTAGTCGCCATTGGCGCGGAAGCCGATCCAGTTGCGCCCGGCGCTGCTGCGGTCGGGTGCGACGCGGCGCAGATCGGGCAGGCTGCCGGGCCCCACCCAGTGGATGCCGCCGCCGGTCGCCTGCGCCGCCGGCTTCAGCTTCTCGTCGGTGGTGCGGACATCGGCGAGCTCGATCGGATTGAGCGCGCCGGCCGCGGCGAGCGCGGTGCGCGTGCCGTCGGTGATGCGGTAGAGCCCGCTCTCGGCGATCGGCAGGCTGCCGCCGCTGCGCCCGCCGCTCTGCGGCGCGAGGTTGAGCGTCTGCTGCTGGCCGTCGGGACCGGTCACCTGCACCGGCCGGTCGTCCTTCTCGAGCGACTGGCGCGTCACCACGAGGCGGTTGCCGTCGACCGTCGCGCGCAGATCGTTCTCCTCGAGGTCGGGCTCCTTCATCAGCCAGTAGGCGACGCGGCGCAGCAGCTCCGCCTGCGGTCCGCCGCCCTCGAAGCCCCGCGTCCACAGCCACATCTCGTCGGAGAGCAGCTGCGCGACCCGGCCGTCGCCCTCGCGGTTGAGCACGAGGAGCGGGCGGTCGTTGACCCCGCTCATGACCGTCACGCCGCGATGCGGCTCGGCCTCGACATGGCGGAACCAGCGCCCCCATTTCGGCGGCTGCTTGCCGTCGGGCGAGTCGCCCGGCAGATCGTCGGTCACGGGATGGCGCCGGCCGACCTCGCTCACCCGCGGCAGGTATCCCTCCTCGAAGATATTGCCGGTGGGCTCGGCCGGCAGCACCTGGCCCAAGGGCGAGCGGTAGAGGCTCAAGGGTGTGCCGAAGGTCGGGCCGGCGGCCTCGAGGAGCGCGCCGCCCCGCTTCACGTAGCGCGCGATGTTCTCGAGATAGGCCTGCGGCAGGATGCTGCGGCGATAGTAGCGGTCGAAGATGATGAGATCGAACTCGTCG
The DNA here is from genome assembly GCA_036383115.1 of Allostellaceae bacterium. GTDB lineage: Bacteria > Pseudomonadota > Alphaproteobacteria > ATCC43930 > CGMCC-115725 > DAHUYF01. The sequence continues at coordinate 1,822 of DASVOY010000327.1, read as the reverse complement.
ATCTTGACGTCGAACAGCTCGCGGATGGGGAAGGCGATGAGCGACAGCTCGCGGATCGGCGTGCCGTCCTGCTTTTCCGGCGGGCGCAGGATGGTGAAGTGGATGAGATCGACCGAGGGATCGGATTTGAGGATGTTGCGCCAGGTGCGCTCGCCCTGATGCGGCTCGCCGCTCACCAGCAGCACCTTGAGGCGGTCGCGCACGCCGTTGATGATGAGGGCGGCGCGGTTGTTGTCGAGGGTGAGCTCGTGCGGGCCGGCCTCGGCCTCGAGCTCGACGACGTTGGGTCCGCCATGGTCGATGGTGATGCTGAGCGGCACGTCGCGGCCGACCGGTACGACGCGCGAGCTCGGCGGGCCGCCATCCTTGCGCAGCGTGAGCCGCGCCTGGTCGTTCTGGCCGCTCTCGGGCAGATCCTCGATCCGCACCGTGAGCTTCAGCTCCTTGCCGACGAGGCCGAAGCTCGGCGCGTCCTTGACGACGAGGCGGCGATCGGCCTCGCCGGGCTTTCCGGTGAGCAGGACATGAAGCGGCGCGCCCAGCGCCAGCCGGTCCGGCGGCGGCACGTCGTGCACCTGGCCGTCGGTGATCATGACGGCGCCGGCGACGCGCTGGCGCGGCACGTCGGCAAGCGCGCGGCTGAGCGCGGTGTAGAGCTGCGTCCCGTTGTCGGCGAGCGCGGCATTGGGATCGGGCGCGCCGGCATGGACGACGCGCACGTCGAGGTCGGAGAATTGCTGCAAGCGGTCGGTCACCTGCTTCAGCGCCTCGTCGGCGTAGCGCCGGCGCTCGCCGATGCGCATGCTCGGCGAATCGTCGACTACGACGGCGGCCACGTCATGCTGCTTCTGGCGCTCCTCCTCGACCAGGGACGGGTTCGCCAGGATGAGCAGCAGCACGGCGAGCGCGGCCAGGCGCCAGATCAAACCCCGCGCGCGCCGCCACGCGCCAAAGGCCAGGAGGATCACCCCGAGCGCGGCGAACACGATGATCGCCGCCCAGGGCAGCAGCGGCGCGGTGGCGATGCTGTAGCCGGCGACGGTCATTGGCCCAGCCTCTCGAGGATCGCCGGGACGTGCACCTGGTCGGTCTTGTAGTTGCCGGTGAGGGCGTACATCACGAGGTTGACACCGAAGCGATAGGCCATCTCGCGCTGGGGCTCGCCGCCCGGGACGACCGCGAACATCGGCTGGCCGCGCCCGTCACTCGCCCAGGCGCCGGCCCAGTCGTTGCCGCCGACGATGACGCTGGCGACGCCGTCATTGACCTGGTCTTCCACCGGCTCGACCCACAGCGTGCCGCCGGCCCAGCGGCCCGGGAAGTCCTGCATCAGGTAGAACGACCGGGTGAGGACATGGTCGGGCGGCACCGGCACCAGCGGCGGGATGTTGAGGCCGGCGGCAAGGCGGTGCAGCCGCTGCTGCGTCGCCGCGCCCGAGAATGCCGTGCGCTCGCCCTGGTCATGCGTGTCGAACAGGATGGTGCCGCCGGTGGCGAGATAGCGGTTCAAGCGCTCGATGGCCTTGCTCGACGGCAGCTGCTGCCCCTCGACCACCGGCCAGTAGAGCAGCGGGAAGAAGATCAGCTCGTCGCGCTCGGGATCGACCTCCATCGGCGCCGCTGCCTCGATGGCGGTGCGGTGGCCGAGGATATCGGTGAGGCCGGCGAGGCCGGCGCGCGATTCCTCGTCGATCTCGGCGATGCCGGTGCGGACATAGGCGAGGTGGAGCTCGCTCGTCGCCTCCGTGGTGAAGCCGTCATCGGCGCGCACCGGATGGATGCCGAGCGCCAAGAGCAATCCCAGCCCGGCAGTGGCCGCGCC
>DASVOY010000326.1:0-1609 GCA_036383115.1 Allostellaceae bacterium | reverse complement strand
CGGATGTCGAGGAGCTGTGGGGCCGCATCACCTGCCCGACGCTGCTCGTCTACGGCATGGAGAGCTGGGCGTCCAACCCGGCCGAGGATGGCAGGGCCAAGCATTTCAAGGCGGCGAAGGTGGTCACCTTCGAGAAGGCTGGCCATTGGGTCCACCACGACCGACTCGACGCATTCACCGACACAGTGCGCAACTTCTTGCAAGAAACCTAGGATCTGCTGGCCGCATCGCGCGAGGGATCGTACATGATTGGGCCGTATGGGGGTGACGATGCCGATCACGGAATCGAAAATGTCGGCCGGCTCGGGCGCGGCCACCGTGGCGGCCCTGCTCGGCGAGGCCGCGTCGCATTATCGTGCCGGCCGCCACGGCGAGGGCTTACGGGTCTGCCGCCGGGCGCTCGCCATCGACCCGCACCGGCCCGACGCGCTGGCGCTCGCCGGCGCACTGGCGTTTCAGTCGGGCGAGATCGAAGAGGCGGCTGCACACTATGCCGCCGCCGTCGCGCGCAAGCCCGATTTCGCCGAGGCGCAATACAATCTCGGCAATGCCCTGCTGCGCCTCGAGCGCGGCGAAGCGGCGGTCGCGGCCTATCGCGCGGCCGCTCGGTTCCGGCCCGACCTCGTTCCGATACACAACAATCTCGGCACCGCGCTCCAGTCGCTGCGCCGCTTCGACGAGGCGGCCGCGGCCTATCGCGCGGCGCTGGCGCTGGCGCCCAACGCGGCGGAGCTGCATCGCAACCTCGCCATCGTCCTGCACGAGGCCGGCGACCGCGACGGCGCCATCGCCGCTTTCCGGCAGGCGCTGGCGCTCAAGCCCGATTGGGAAAGCGTCTATCGCAGCCTGGCCAACGCGCTCCTCGAGAAGGGCGACTGGCGCGCGGCGCGCGATGCCTGCGATGCATCGCTGCGCTTGAGCCCGGGCAACATCGAGGCGCTCGGCCTCAAATCCCTGGCGCTCGATGAGATGGGTGACCGCGCCGGCGCGCGCTATCTCGTCGATTTCGACCGCTTCGTCCGAACCGTCGAGTTCACCGCGGCGCCCGAAGGCTTCGCCGGCATGGCCGAGTTCAATGCCGCGCTGGCGCGGCATGCCCTCACCCATCCGACCCTGCGCCTGCCGCCCAAGACCGATGCGCATTATCACTGCCCCACCCTGCGCATCACCGACGAGTTCCTGGCCGAGCCGAAAGGGCCGGCGGCGTCGTTCGAGCGCATGATCGAGCAGGCGGTGTCCGACTATGTCGCCCGCATCGCGCAGGCGGATCCGACGCATCCCTACCTGGTCAATCCGCCGCGCCGCTGGCAGTTGACATCATGGGCGGCCGTGCTCGACGGCGAAGGCAACCTCAACCCGCATGTCCATTACGACGGCTATGTCAGCGGCGTCTACTACGCGCAGATCCCGCAGCCGATCGGCGCGCCCGGGCAGGGCAATGCCGGGTGGTTCGAGCTCGGCGCCTCGCCCTCGCGCTTCCCGTGCAAGACCGTGCCGCAGACGCTGACGATCGAGCCGCGGCCGGGGCTGATGATCCTGTTCCCCTCCTACTTCTATCACCGCACCCTGCCCTTCACCGCGCCGGAGCCGCGCATCTCCATTGCGTTCG
>DASVOY010000325.1:0-4132 GCA_036383115.1 Allostellaceae bacterium | reverse complement strand
TCGTCGCTCGCGGCGGATGGGGCGATGACAGGTGTGGCGCCGGCCGGCGAGACCATGCCAGCGAGCGCGGCGGCAAGGACGAAGCTGATGAGCCGGTGCATGCGACCGCCATATTCCTTTCGCTGGACTGGCGCCGCAGCGAAGATAGGGCGCGAAGGTTACGGGAACTCTAACAGCCAATCTTTCGTGTCTGAGCCATGGAGCGCCTTATGCCGGGCGGCCCTATGCCTTCTCGATCGAGCAGAGCGACCCTGAGCCTACGATCGATACGGCGCCGCCAGACCGCGTCGCCCGTGCGGCGAGGAGCGCCTTGAAACCGGCCGCTGTGCCGGCCGCGTACGCAACCTGTCCACGCGTCGGGGCGGCGCAGCATCTATAGGGAGTTCATCAACGCCGACTGCACGTCGCGCCAGGAAGCGCAGATCGCGAAATGGGTGTCGCTGATCGTCAAGTTCGGCGCGCTTGTCTTCGTGCCGGGGTTCTCGTCGCAATACGCGATCTACCTGCAGCTCCTGGGCGGCGTGTGGATCGTGCAGACCTTGCCGGCGGTGATCCTCGGCCTTTACACCCGCTGGCTCAATCAATGGGCCTTGCTCATCGGCTGGGCGGTCGGCATCGTCAGCGGCACGTGGATGGCGGCGAGCGTCAATTTCGCCGCCTATCCCCTCACCATCGACGGCATCACCGCGCCCGGCTACATCGCCGTCTGGACGCTGATCCTCAATCTCGTGGTCACGGCGGTGCTGACGCTGATCCTCAACGCGCTCGGCGCCGCCAAGGCACGCGACGAGACGGCGGCGTCCGATTACGTCTGAGCATCGCGCGGGGATTTATCGAGGCGCAGGGGTCGGCGGCGCGGCCGTCGATCACGGCATAGGCTGGCGGGGTGAACGCGACGCGAAAGCCTCGGGCGGCGCCGAAGCGCAAGGCCCGCGCGTTGTGCGCCGACAGTCAAGGGCCCTGGCCAGCCGCCTTTCGCGAAAGAGCGGGAACGCACGCATCATCTCCTGATCCGTGACGGCGCCGCAGGCCGGCCGCTTGTATACAGCGGTGCCGATCTTTGCCATCATTTCCGGCTGAACCAAGGTAAAGAGGAGGAGCTGCCGTGAGGGCTTCCCTGTTCTATCTGCCGACGGTCGGCAATCGGCGCGAGATCGAGGCGGGCATGGCCGGGCTGCGCAGCGATCTCTATCAGCAGATGCTGCGCGAGGTGTTGGAGCAGGTGCGGCTCGCCGACGAGCTCGGCTATGATTCCGTGAGCTTCACCGAGCACCACTTCCACATCGAGGGATTCGAGCTCTCCAACAACCCGGTGCTCCTCGATCTCTACTTCGGCTTGCAGACGAAGCGCATCCGCGTTGGCCAGCTCGGCATCGTGTTGCCCGCGTCCAACCCGATCCGGGTCGCCGAGGACATCGCCATGCTCGATCAGATGACCGGCGGGCGCGCCTGCGCCGGCTTCGCGCGCGGCTATCAGCGCCGCTGGGTCGATGTGATGGCGCAGCAAACCCACGGCATCCATGGCGCCCTGCCGCATCAGCACGACGCGATCGACGAGGCGAACCGCGCCGCCTTCGAGGAGTGCTTCGAGATCATCAAGAAGGCATGGACCGAGCCCATGCTCGCCTATCAAGGCAAGTACTGGAAGATTCCGGCCGGCGAGACGCCGTGGACGCTCGATGCGACGCTCAAATGGGGCCAGGGCGTGGAGAACGGCATCCTCACATCGGTCGGCGTCGTACCGAAGCCGGTGCAGAAGCCTCATCCGCCGATCTTCCAGCCTTTCGCCAGCTCCGAGCGCAGCATCCGCTGGTGCGCCAAGGAGGGCGTCACCGCCATCCTGCCGCCTATGCATGCGACCTATGAGGAGAACCTCTTCAACGTCTATGCCGAAGTGTCCGGCCGCCCGCGCGGCCATGGCATGGGGCTGCTCCGCGATGTCATCATCACCGACACAGACGCCGAAGCCGTCGCATTGTGGAAGGATTCCGGAATCTTCTCAGGCCGCGCCTGGTTCGAGCCCTTCGGCTTCCGCAAGGGCGTCATGGACCCCGTCACCGGCGCGGCGCCCACTGCCGAGGAATCCGTGGAGAAGGGCTATGCCCTGGTCGGCACCGTCGATACGGTCGCGCGCAATCTCGAGCGCATCAAGAGGCGCGTGCCGGTCGACTGGCTGTTCTGCTATACCTACAACAGCCTGGTGCCGCACGGCGTTCTGATGAAATCGATCGAGCGGTTCTGGACCGAGGTGATGCCGCGGGTCGCCTAGCAGGATCAAGCGCAATGCAAACCCTGAGCGGACGGACCGCACTCGTGACCGGTGCAGCCGGTGGGATCGGCAGGGAGTTCGTGCGGGCGCTGCTGCGTGCCGGCGCCAATGTCATGGCGACCGACATTGCCGATGCGGGACTGAAGGAGCTGGCCGGGATCATGGCGGGTGAGAAGCTCGGCCAGTGCCTGACCACCCGCCGCCTCGACATCTCCGAGCAGCGCTCCTGCGCTGCATCCGTCGAAGCCGCGCGCGCGCGCTTCGGCACGCTCGACATTCTCATCAACAACGGCGCGCTCGGGATGGGCGCGATCCGCGACGATCACATGACCAACCTCGTCGCGATCGAGGAAATCACGCCGGAGATGTGGGACAGGTTCGTCGCCGTCAATCTCTCAGGCGCCTGGTATCTCACCCGCGCCGCGGTGCCGGCCATGAAGCGCGCCGGATGGGGCCGCATCATCACCGTCACGACCAGCTTCTATACGATGCTGCGCGGCCGGTTCCATCCGTATGGACCGGCCAAGGCCGGCCTTGAGGCCATGGCGGCCGGACACGCCAAGGAATTCGACGGCTCCGGCGTCACCGTCAATGTCATCGTCCCCGGCGGTCCCGCCGACACGCCGATGGTGCCGGCAAGTTCCGGCCTCAAGCGGACAGACCTGATCCCGCCGGTGCAGATGACGCATCCTCTGCTGTGGCTGTGCTCCCGCGAAGCGGATCGGGTGACCGGCAAGCGCTATGTGGCGGCCATGTGGGACCCGGCCGCACCCGTCGCAGCCGCGCGCCGCGCGTCCGAGGCGCCGATCGCCTGGCCCGAGCTTGCGACGGCGCCGGTCTGGCCAGGCGGCACTCCCAAGGCGTAAGGAGGAACGCCGCGACGCCGCACACGGGAGGCCGCGGTCTGGTCCGCCCCGGCGAGCGCCGCTAATTCCGGCGTCGATGACGAGAATTCCTCAGGGGGCGGATAGTTTTCATTGGCCAGGATCCGATCCGTCATCGGCTGCAAGTAGCAAAAGAGCACGTCCTGACGTCGTCGCGTATCCGTGCGCTCAGAGCGTCTTGTCGAGCTTCGCCGCCTCGATGTAGCGGCGGGCGTCCTCGGGCAGCAGCAGGCGCGCGCTGACGAGCGCTTCCGCCGCCGCGGTGAGCTTCGCGACGTAGCCGGCGTGGTCGCCGTAGATCTCCTCGAGCGAGGGGCGGGGATCGCCGCTCTTGAGCCGCTCCGCCCTGGTCTTCGCCAGCGGCGCGTAGCTGCCGTCGCGGTCGCAGAGCTCGCCTTCGGGGAAGGGCAATTTGTACGCGTTCCAGCCGGTATATGTCGCCAGCGGCGCGGCGATGTCGGGCAGCAGGATGCCCGCCACTTCGTTGCCGTCGGCGCCGACCTTGGCGACGAGCGGCCGGTATTGCTGGCCGCCCTCGGGATGGGGATGAACCCAGTCGCCGAAACGGGCAATCGCATTCACCGCGTGCACCAGATGGAATTCGGGGATCGCGGGAAAGCCGGTGGCGTCCGCGGCCACCAGCGTGCCGTCGGCCAGCCGCGGCACCCGGCTCGCCGGCGGCTCGATGCCCTTGCTCACCCAGTCGTCGAGATCGACGAGCAGGGCGCGGAGCGCCGCCGACGGGTTGTGCGGGTTGCGCGGGTTTGCGCAGGGCCCTGCCGCCGGCGTCAGGCCGACGCGCCCGGCATGCTGCGTGCCGGCGATCATGAACACCCGTGCATTCGCGGGAAGTTCGACATCATGCGTGCCGAGCGGGTAGGTCGTGAGCAGGGCCGCGCGTTTCTGCCAATACTCGGTCGAGGTGTTGACCTTGATCAGCTTCGGGTCGAACCCGTCGCGCCGGAACAGCGAGCCGCTG
>DASVOY010000324.1:0-4359 GCA_036383115.1 Allostellaceae bacterium | reverse complement strand
GAGTACCTCCTCGTAAGGCACGTTGGCTTCGGCCAGGAGCACGTTCATGTGGCCCGGCATCCGGCCCGCCACCGGGTGGATGGCATAGCGCACCTGCACGCCTTCGCGCTTCAGCATGTCCGCCATCTCGCGCACCGCATGCTGCGCCTGCGCCACCGCCATGCCATAGCCCGGCACGATGATCACCGAGCTCGCATTCTTGAGGATGAAGGCGGCATCTTCCGCGCTGCCCGCCTTGACCGCGCGGTCGGCCGCGCCGGCGCTCGCCGCCACCGCGCCGCCCTCGGTGCCGAAGCCGCCGAGGATGACGTTGAAGATCGAGCGGTTCATCCCCTTGCACATGATGTAGCTGAGGATGGCGCCGGACGATCCGACCAGCGCGCCGGTGATGATCAGCGCGGTATTCTCAAGCGTGAAGCCGATGCCCGCCGCCGCCCAGCCGGAATAGGAATTGAGCATCGAGATCACGACCGGCATGTCGGCGCCGCCGATCGGCACGATGAGCAGGAGCCCCAACAGCAGCGACAGCACGACGATGGCCCAGAACGCCGCGGGCGACTGGTTGATGACGAAGAGCACCACGACGGCGATGAGTACGATACCCAGGAGCGCGTTGAGCGGGTGCTGTCCCGGGAAGACCAGCGGCTTGCCCGTGATCAACCCCTGCAGCTTGCCGAACGCGATGATCGAGCCGGTGAAGGTGACGGCGCCGATGGCCGTGCCGAGCGACATCTCGACGAGGCTGCCGCGATCGATGGCGCCGGGCGTGCCGATGCCGTAATCGGACGGCGCATAGAAGGCGGCGGCGGCGATGCACACCGCGGCAAGGCCTACCAGGCTGTGGAAGGCGGCGACGAGCTGCGGCAGCGCCGTCATCTGAATGCGCAACGCGATGAAGGTGCCGATGGCGCCGCCGATGATGATGCCGAGGAGGATGATGGGATAGCTGACGACGCCCGGCATAGCGAGCGTCGTGCCGATCGCGATCACCATGCCGACAATGCCGTAGAGATTGCCGGCGCGCGCCGTGTCCGGCGAGGAGAGGCCGCGCAGCGCCATGATGAAGCAGACTGAGGCGACGAGATAGAGAAACGCGGAGAGGTTGGCGCTCACTTGTGTATCGCTCCCTATCTCGGCTTGGTCTTCTTCTGGAACATCTGCAGCATGCGCTGCGTGACAATGAAGCCGCCGAAGATATTGACCGAGGCGAGGACGACCGCGATGAAGCCCATCGTCTTGGAGAAGCTCCATCCGGCAGGCCCGGCCGCGATCAGCGCGCCGACGATGATCACGCTCGAGATCGCGTTGGTGACGCTCATCAGCGGCGAGTGAAGCGCCGGCGTGACGCGCCAGACGACGTAATAGCCGACGAAGCAGGCCAGCACGAACACGGTGAGAAAGAAGACGAAGACGTCGCTATGCGACGCCACGCTGGTGTCCATGGTCTCAGTCTCCTGCCGCGGGTGCCGTGGCGGTCAATTGGGGATGGACGACCGCGCCGTCGCGCGTCAATAGCGTCGCTTTGACGATCTCGTCGGCGGTGTCGATCCTGAGATTCCTCTCCTTGTCGACCAGGAGGCCGAGGAAGGCAAGGAGGTTCTTGGCGTAGAGCTGGCTCGCGTCGAAGGCAATGCGCGAGGGTACGTTGGCGTGGCCGACAATGGTGACGCCGTTGGGCGTGGTCACGACCTTGCCGAACTCGCTGCCCTCGACATTGCCGCCCTGCTCCACCGCGAGATCGACGATGACCGAGCCCGGGCGCATCGCCGCCACCATCTGGCGCGTGATCAGCACCGGCGCCTTACGCCCAGGGACGAGCGCGGTGCAGATGACGATGTCGGTCTTCCTGAGCGCCTCGGTGACATGCTCGCGCTGCCGGCGGGCGAAGTCCTCGCCCATCTCCTTGGCGTAGCCGCCCGCGGTCTCCATCGCCTTCATCGCCTCGATGTCGACGACGAGGAAGGTGGCGCCGAGGCTCTCGACCTGCTCCTTGGCGGCGAGCCGCACATCGGTGGCGGACACGACCCCGCCCAGGCGCCGCGCGGTGGCGATGGCCTGCAAGCCCGCGACGCCGGCGCCCATGACGAGGACGCGCGCCGGCGGGATGGTGCCGGCGGCCGTCATCATCATCGGCATCGCCCGGCTGAACTCGGTCGCGGCGTCGAGCACGGCGCGGTAGCCGGCGAGGTTCGCCTGCGACGACAACACGTCCATCGACTGGGCGCGGGTGATGCGCGGCACGAGTTCCATGGCAAAGGCCGTGAGCCCGGCGCGGGCGTAGGCGTCGACATCGGCGCGCTGCTGCAACGGCTGCAGCATGCCGATGAGCACGGCGCCGCGCTTCATCAGCGACACCTCGTCGACGGGACCCTCGTCGGCACGCAGCGGCCGCTGCACCTTGAGCACGATGTCGCCATCGCCGAGCGCGGACTTGGCGTCGGGGGCGATCTTGGCGCCGGCTGCCTCATAGGCCGCATCGGGAAAAGAGCTGCCGGCCCCGGCGCCGCTCTCCACCACCACCTCGAGGCCCATGCCGACGAGTCGCTTCGCCGTGTCGGGCGTGACCGCGACGCGGCGCTCCTGCGATCGGCGCTCCTTGGCAACGCTGATTTTCATTGGACCGACGTTCCTCTGTCCCCTGGCCGCCATATCCCGACGGACACGTCGGAATGACAACAATGGCGCGGCGGTAAGGATTTGTGAAGCATTTCTGCCGTATTCACCGCAATTGTGCCGAGATGGCGACCCTGCGGCCGCGCTGCGCCGCGCTCTTTTCAGGCCCGATCCCGGTGTTTAAGATGCGCGCCGTCGCGTTGAGCCGCGTTTCCGCCATCGCCTGCCCCACCCCGCGGCTCGACGGGTTTTCGCCAGGGAATAAAGCCGATCACCACCCGTTCTCATCCTGTCCGGTTAGTTTGGGCGGCCCGCCTCCTTCGGGGCGCGGCGTCGTGAGTGTGTCGGTCAGCGACCAGCTCATCGCCGTTCTGCCTCGTTTGCGGCGCTTCGCTCGCGGCTTGACCGGCTCGGCCGTGGAGGCGGACGATCTCGTCCAGGCGGCGTGCGAACGGGCGTTGACCCGCGCGCACCAGTTTCAGGAAGGGACCCGCTTCGACAGCTGGATGTTTCGCATCGTGCAGACCATATGGATTGATCAGCTGCGCTCGCGGGACATCCGGCGGGAAGAGGCCGAGGACCAGGGCGTGCATGTCGGCACCGATGAGCCGGCACGGCGCGTCGAGGCGCGGCTCGCACTGCAGGAAGTGCGCAACGCGCTCCAGGAGCTGCCGGCCGAGCAACGGGCGGCGTTGCTCCTCGTGACGGTGGACGGATTGAGTTACAAGGAAGCGGCGGAGGTCGCCGAGGTGCCGGTGGGGACAATCATGAGCCGTCTGGCGCGGGCGCGCATCGCCCTCCAGGCCAAGCTCGAAGCCGGCAGCGGCCTGCGAAGGAGTGCGGATGATGACGCCAAGGCCGAGTGACGAAAAGCTGATCGCTTATCTCGACGGCGAGCTCGCCGAGGGCGTGCGCGCCGAGATCGCGGGTTGGCTCGAGCGCGACGCCGAGCTGCGCGAGCGCGCGGCGCGTCTCAGCGAGAGTGCGGCGCTGCTGCGCACGGCCTTCGACGAAGCGCTGCGCGAGCCCGTGCCCGAGCGGCTCGTCGCCGCGGCGCGCGGCGAGACGGGCGAGGTCGTCGATCTTGCCGCGGCGCGCGAGAAGCGCGGCGTCTGGCGGCAGCGCGACCGGCGCTGGTGGATCAGCATGGCAGCCGCCGCCTCGATCTTCGGCATCGTCGTCGGCTCCGGCATCGGTTATCTCGCCGGTTACGACACGCTGCGGGAGCCGCAGCCGCTTGGGCCGACCGCGTGGCTGGAGAATGCGGCCGTCTACCACAACCTCTATATCAAGGCCGGCGCGGACGACCGGCCGGGCTTCGATGTGCCGGCCGGGCAAAAGCTGCCGCCGGATTTCCGCCTGCCCAATCTCAAGCCATGGGGCCTCGACTTCCAGGGCGTGCGTTATCTCGCGCTCGATGGCAAGCCGGCCACCCAGCTCTTCTACACGACGGACAACAAGGCGTTGGGTCCACTGACCGTGGTGATCGCGAAGACCTCGAAACCGGATGTCGCGCCGAAATGGGAGCATAGCGACAACGTGAACCTGATGTACTGGCGGCACCACGGCACCGCCTACGCGCTCGTCGGTACAGCCGATATCGGCTATCTCTGGAACATCCACAACGATATCGCCTACCAGCTCGACGCCATCTGAGCCGCAGGCGCGTCAGCGCTCCAGGTCGAGCCGCCGCGCCAGAGCGGCGGCATCGACCGGGGCCTCGCCCCTCATCGTGTTGTTGAAATA
>DASVOY010000323.1:0-5073 GCA_036383115.1 Allostellaceae bacterium | reverse complement strand
AGAAGTTCTTGGTTGCTTGGTCTATGCATGGGTGCACACCGTATTCTAGTGTCAGGGTGGTGTCTACCCAACTTGTCGTGAAGCAGCCGGTGGCGAGGCGGCAACAAACCGCGAGCAGCCGCCGCCTCCCGCTGATGCGGTCTCCGCATTCCGTTCGATGGCTTTGCGATTCGAACCCTCGGCGCGCCCGGCGGCCCCGCAAACGGAGGGCGTTTGGAGCGGCGGTCGCCCCGGATCCCGAGTTCTGGCCCTTAGCGCAGCGCTGCGGGCACCGCGGCTCCGCTCTCCCGGTAGTAGCGCAGCGCGCCCTTGTGCAGCTTGACGCCGAGGGTGGCCAGGCCGGCGAGGGTCACGGCGTCCCAGGGCGGGTTGCGCTGGGCGAGCGCCCGCTTCTGCGACCAGAACGCCTTGGTGATGGCATAGGCGGTGGCCTCGCTCATGCGGATTGTCGTATAGGCTCCCGCCGGCAGCGCCACGCTGGTGATCTCCTGAGCGACGCCGGGATATGTCCCTTTCGGGATGATCTGCGCCATGGTGCTGTCATCGGCGGCGAGCACCTTGGCGAGCTCGTCGCGCTCGAAGCCTAGGAGCCGGATGTCGCCGGCGCGCGCCAGCTCCGTCACCTGCGGCATCGGGTAGCTGCCGGCGAGCGCCAGGCCGATCACCTGGCCATGCGCCAGCGCCGCCGGCGCCCCGGCGGTGTCGACATCGATGAGCTGGACCTGCTTGTCGAGGCCGAGGACGTGCAGCGCCGAGGCGGTCTGGCGTTCGCCGAAGCTGCCCTTGCCGCCGGGGATGAAGGGCTTGCCGGCGAGGTCGGCGAAACGCTCGACGCCGCTGTCGGCCCGCACCACCCAGTGCATGGTCTGGGCCGGGATCGGGAAGAGGGCGCGGATCTCGCCGAAGCGGGCATTGTGCTTGAACGGCTTGTCGCCTCGCCGCGCCTGGGCGATGAGGTTGGGCGGCGTGGTGAAGACGTAGTTGGCGCCGCGCCGCGGCGCCTCGATGATGTTCTGCACCGAGCCCTGGCTCTCCTCCACCACCAGGGTCAGCTTGCCGTTGGCGCCATTGGCGATGGCCTCGGCGAATTGCACCGCCAGCGCATGGTTGACGCTGTCGGCCTTGCCGGCCCGCACCGTGATGGGCGGCGCTTCCGCCGCGCTTGCCGCTGCCGCAATCAACAGGGCGGCGGCACAGCAGGCCGCCGCAAACGTTCGCGTCACGCTCTATCTCTCCCGAGTGCTTGTTTCCCGTCGGTGCGGCGGCGCCTATACTGACGGCAGGCCCGCGGCGCGGCAAGCCCGGACAATCCCGCCTGCCGCGCCGGGCCGCTATGCGAGGAGGCGATGGCGACGCTGCTCTATACCCACCAGGCCTGCCTGGAGCATGACCCCGGCAGCCATCATCCGGAATCGCCGGACCGCCTGCGCGCGGTTCTCGCCGGCCTGTCGCATTCCGACTTCGCGCGGCTGAAGCGGCGCGAGGCGCCCCGCGCCGACATCGACGAGGTCGCGCGCGTCCATCCCAGGCCTTTCATCGAAGCGGTGCTCGCCGCGGTCCCAGCGCGGGGCCACGCCGCGCTCGATCCCGACACGGTGCTGTCGCCGCGCTCGGGCGAGGCGGCGCTGCGCGCGGTGGGCGCGGTCTGCGCCGCGGTCGACGCGGTGGTGGGGGGCGATGCCGACAACGCCTTCTGCGCCGTGCGGCCGCCCGGGCATCACGCCGAGCCCGACCGCGCCATGGGCTTCTGCCTCTTCAACAGCGTCGCTATCGGCGCGCAGCGCGCACGCCAGGAGCACGGGCTCGAGCGCGCCGCCGTCATCGATTTCGACGTCCATCACGGCAACGGCACGCAGGCGATATTCGAGAACAACCCGCATGTGTTCTACGCCTCGACGCACCAGTCGCCGCTCTATCCCGGCACCGGCGCGCGCGGCGAGACCGGCGTCGGCAATGTCGTCAACGTGCCGCTGCGCCCGATGTCGGGCTCGGCCGAGTTCCGCCGCGCCTTCAACGAGTTCATCCTGCCGGCGCTGGAGGATTTCCGGCCCGACATCATCCTGATCTCCGCCGGCTTCGACGCGCACCGCCGCGACCCTTTGGCGCAGCTCATGCTGGTCGAGGAGGATTACGGCTGGGTGACCGAGCGGCTCATGGCCTGCGCCGCGCGGCACTGTGAGGGCCGGCTCGTCTCCTCGCTCGAGGGCGGCTACGACCTCGAAGCGTTGTCGGCGAGCGCGGCCGCCCATGTGCGCGCGTTGATGGCAGCCTAGAAACTTCGGCGCTTGCCCGGCCGAACACACCTGCCTAGAGTGGCGCGCGTTTTCTGGAGAGGGTCATGGCCGATACGGTTCTGCCGCCCGAGATCGCCGCGCTGAGCTTCGAGGACGCCTTGCTGGAGCTCGAGCAGATCGTGAAGCGCCTCGAGGCGGGCGGCGGCAGGCTCAACGAGGCAATACAATCGTATGAGCGCGGCGCGCTGCTGAAGCGCCATTGCGAGGCGAAGCTGCGCGAGGCGCAGGCGCGCGTCGACAAGATCATCATCGGCGCCGACGGCGCGCCGGCGACGGAGCCCGCCGCCCTTGACTGAGCGTCTCTGGGCGCCCGGCATCAGCTTCGCCGCGGCGCTGGCGGGGGCGGCATCGCTCACCGACGCCGTCATCGACAAGCTCGTCGCCGTGCCGCCGGGGCTCGAGGCGCGCGTGTTCGAGGCGATGCGCTATGCCGCGCTCGCGCCGGGCAAGCGCTTGCGGCCCTTCCTCGTGCTGGCGGGCTCGCAGCTCTTCGCGGTGGCGCAGCGCAGCGCGCTGCAGGTGGCGGCGGCGATCGAGCTGGTGCACGCCTATTCGCTCGTCCATGATGATCTGCCGGCGATGGACAACAGCGATCTCCGGCGCGGCCGGCCCACCTGCCACAAGGAATTCGACGACGCGACGGCCATCCTCGCCGGCGACGGGCTGCTGACGCTCGCCTTCGAGGTGCTCGCCCATTCCGACACGCATGGCGATCCCGCCGTGCGCTGCGAGCTTGTCGCCTCGCTCGCCCAGGCGGCCGGCAGCAGCGGCATGGTCGGCGGCCAGATGATCGACCTCATCGCCGAGACGCGGCCCGATCTCGATATCGGCGCCATCACGCGGCTGCAGCGCCTGAAGACCGGAGCGCTCATCGCCTTCGCCTGCGAATCGGGCGCAATTCTCGGCAAGGCGCCGGCGGAAGTGCGGCTCGCGTTGCGCGGGTATGCGCATGATCTCGGCCTCGCCTTCCAGATCGCCGACGATCTCCTCGACGTCGAGGGGTCGGCGGGGGAGACGGGGAAGCCCGTCGGACAAGACGCCGCCGCTGGAAAAGCCACATTCGTGTCGATTCTTGGGCTCGAGCGCGCGCGCTCTCAAGCGCAACTCCTGGTGTCGCAAGCCGTCGCCCATCTTGATTTATTCAAGGAAAGAGCGGACCTTCTGCGCCAGGCGGCGCGTTTTGTGGTCGAGCGCCGGACTTGAGAGGAGGGGAGTAGTGGACTCCGCCGACACCGTGAATGCCAAGGGCGGCAACTACACGCCGCTCCTGGACGGGGTAGCGTGGCCCGAGGATTTGCGTCGGCTGGGCGAGGGCGATTTGCCGCAGCTGGCGGAGGAGCTGCGCCGCGAGCTGGTCGATGCCGTGTCGGTGACCGGCGGTCACCTGGGCGCGGGCCTGGGCGTGGTCGAGCTGACCGTGGCCTTGCACTACGTCTTCGACACGCCGCGCGACAAGCTCATTTGGGACGTCGGCCACCAGGCCTATCCGCACAAGATCCTGACCGGGCGGCGCGCGCGCATCCGCTCCTTGCGCCAGGGCGGCGGCTTGTCGGGCTTCACCCGGCGCGCGGAGAGCGCGTTCGATCCCTTCGGCGCGGCGCACAGCTCGACCTCGATCTCGGCCGGCTTGGGCATGGCGGTGGCGCGCGACTTGAAGGGCGAGAAGAACCACGTCATCGCCGTCATCGGCGACGGCGCGATGAGCGCGGGCATGGCGTATGAGGCGATGAACAACGCGGGCTCGATGGACGCGCGGCTGATCGTGATCTTGAACGACAACGACATGTCGATCGCGCCGCCGGTGGGCGCGATGAGCGCCTATCTCTCGCGGCTGTTGTCGTCGAAGCCCTACCGCTCCTTGCGGCACCTGGCGCGCGAGATGGCGAAGAAGTTCCCCAAGCCCCTGGAGCGCGCGGCGGCGCGGGCGGAGGAGTATGCGCGCGGCTTCGTGACCGGCGGCACGCTCTTCGAGGAGCTGGGCTTCTACTATGTCGGCCCGATCGACGGGCACAATTTCGACCATCTCCTGCCGGTGTTGAAGAACGTGCGCGACAGCGCCGAGCAGGGGCCGGTGCTGATCCATGTGGTGACGCAGAAAGGGCGGGGCTATCCGCCGGCGGAAGCGGCGGCGGACAAGTACCACGGCGTGGTCAAGTTCGACGTGGCCACCGGGGCGCAGCTGAAGGGCAAGGCGGGCCCGCCCAGCTACACCAGCGTCTATGCCAAGGCGCTGATCGCGGAAGCGGAAGCCGACGAGAAGATCGTGGCGATCACCGCGGCGATGCCGTCGGGGACGGGGCTGGACAAGTTCGCCGAGCGCTTTCCGGAGCGCTGCTTCGATGTCGGCATCGCCGAGCAGCACGGGGTGACGTTTGCCGCGGGGCTGGCGTGCGAGGGGCTGAAGCCGTTTGCCACGATCTACTCGACCTTCCTGCAGCGCGCCTATGACCAGGTGGTGCACGACGTGGCGATCCAGCGCCTGCCGGTGCGCTTTGCGCTCGACCGGGCCGGGCTGGTGGGGGCGGACGGGGCGACGCATGCGGGGTCGTTCGATCTGGCCTATCTGGGCTGCCTGCCGGAGTTCGTGATCATGGCGGCGGCGGACGAGGCGGAGCTGATGCACATGGTGGCGACGTGCGCGGCGATCGACGACCGGCCCTCGGCGGTGCGCTATCCGCGCGGCGAGGGCGTGGGGGTGGCGCTGCCGGCGAAGGGCGCGGTGCTGGCGATCGGCAAGGGCCGCCTCCTGCGCGAGGGCACCTCGATCGCGCTGTTGAGC
>DASVOY010000322.1:0-4983 GCA_036383115.1 Allostellaceae bacterium | reverse complement strand
TCGCGCTGCGGCGGTTTTTTTATTGGCCGCATGAGGGAAGCGCGGCCGCTGTCACCCGAAGCGGGATGCATGGAATGATACGGCTGGCTGGCATCGTCTCTGTTGTCTTCGTCTTGGGCGGTGCGCCGCTCGCCCGGGCCGATCAGACTCTGCTCAACGCCTCCTACGATCCCACCCGCGAATTCTACGCGGAGATCAATCGCGTCTTCGCCGAGCAGTGGAAGAAGGACACCGGCGAGACGCTCAGCATCCAGGCCTCGCATGGCGGCTCGGGCGCGCAGGCCCGCGCGGTGATCGAGGGGCTGCCCGCCGATGTGGTGACGCTGGCGCTCGCCTACGACATCGACGCGATCGCCGAACAGGCGAAGCTGCTGCCGGAGGATTGGCAGACGCGCCTGCCGCAGAACAGCGCGCCCTACACCTCCACCATCGTCTTCGTCGTGCGCAAGGGGAACCCGAAGAAGATCCATGACTGGAGCGACCTGGTGCGGCCCGACATCAAGGTGGTGACGCCCAACCCGAAGACCTCGGGCGGCGCGCGCTGGAATTATCTCGCCGCCTGGGGCTACGCGCTCCAAGCCAGCGGCAACGACGAGGCAAAGGCGCGCGACTTCGTGGCCGCGCTCTATCGCAACGTGCCGATCCTCGACAGCGGCGCGCGCGGCGCCACGATCACCTTCGCGCAGCGCCGGCAGGGCGACGTGCTCATCGCCTGGGAAAACGAAGCGCTGCTTGCGGTGGAGGAGATGGGCAGGGACCGGCTCGAGATCGTGGTGCCCTCGGTCAGCATCCTGGCGGAGCCTCCGGTGGCCGTCGTCGACAAGACGGTGGACCGGCGCGGCACGCGGGCCGCGGCCGAGGCGTATCTGAAGCTCCTCTATACCCCGGCCGGGCAGGAACTCGCCGCGAAGCACTATTTCCGGCCGCGCTCGGCCGAGGTCGCGGCGCGCTATGCCGAGCGCTTTCCGGCCATCAATCTCTTCACCGTCGACAAGGTCTTCGGCGGCTGGGGCCGGGCACAAGCCGTCCATTTCGCCGATGGAGGTGTCTTCGACCAGGTCTACCGACCAGGCAAACAGCGATGACGCTCGCGTCGCTCGATCGGGGTCCCGTCATCCGGCGCCGCGTGCTTCCGGGCCTGGGTCCCACCCTCGGGTTCACGCTGCTCTATGTCTCGCTCATCGTCCTGATCCCGTTGGCGGGTCTGATCGCCAAGGCGAGCGGCATCGGCGCGCCCGAGTTCCTGGCCCTGATGACCTCGCCGCGCGTGCTGGCGGCATTCCGCGTCAGCTTCGGCATCGCGCTGGCCGCAGCATTGATCAACGGCGTGATCGGTACGCTCATCGCCTGGGTTCTGGTGCGCTACCGCTTCCCGGGGCGGCCGGTTCTCGACGGGCTGGTCGATCTGCCCTTCGCGCTCCCCACCGCGGTTGCCGGCATCGCGCTCACCGCGGTCTATTCGGATACCGGCTGGATCGGCGGCCTGTTGCTGCCGCTCGGCATCGCGATCGCCTATACGCCGCTCGGCATTCTCGTGGCTCTCGTCTTCATCGGGCTCCCCTTCGTCGTGCGCACGGTTCAACCCGGTCTCGCCGATCTCGAGCGCGAGGCCGAGGAGGCCGGGCTGTCGCTCGGCGCCGGCAGCGCCCAGGTCTTTCGCATCATCGTGCTGCCGCCGATCACGCCGGCGATCCTGACCGGCATCGCGCTCGCCTTTGCGCGCGGGGTCGGCGAGTACGGCTCGGTGATCTTCATCGCCGGCAACATGCCGGGGGTCTCGGAGATCGTGCCGCTGCTCATCGTCACCCGGCTCGAGCAGTTCGACTATGCCGGCGCCTCGGCCATTGCCGTGGTCATGCTCGTCGCCTCGTTCGTCCTGCTGCTGGTCATCAACCTGCTGCAGCTATGGAGCCGGCGTCGCCATGGCGGCTGATCGGACCATCGGCGAAAGCGCCCTGACGCGTGCGGTGCTGATCACGGCGGCGGTGGCGTTGCTGCTGCTGCTGCTGGTGGTGCCGCTGACGCTGGTTTTCGTTGAGGCCCTTGCCAAGGGAGGGCGCGCCTATCTGGCGGCGCTCACCGCGCCGGAGACTCTGTCGGCCGTCAAGCTCACCCTCTTCGTCGCGGCTGTCGCGGTGCCGCTCAACACGCTCTTCGGCTTGTGCGCGGCCTGGTGCATCGCCAAGTTCGAGTTTCGCGGCAAGGAGATTGTCACCACGCTCATCGATCTGCCGTTCTCGATCTCGCCGGTGATTGCCGGGATGCTCTTCGTGCTGCTGTTCGGCGCGCGCGGTTGGTTCGGGCCTCTCCTGGTGCGGCACGACATCTCGATCGTATTCGCCTGGCCGGGGCTGGTGCTGGCGACGGTCTTCGTTACCTTCCCCTTCGTGGCGCGGCAGCTCATTCCGTTGATGCAGCAGCAGGGGACGAGCGAAGAGGAGGCGGCCATCGTGCTGGGGGCGAACGGCGTGCAGACGTTCCTGCGCGTGACCCTACCCAATATCCGCTGGGGGCTGCTCTATGGCGTGCTGCTGTGCAACGCGCGGGCGATGGGCGAGTTCGGCGCGGTCTCGGTCGTCTCCGGGCATATCCGCGGCCTGACCAACACCATGCCGCTGCAGGTCGAGATCCTGTTCAACGAGTATAACAGCGTCGCCGCCTTTGTCGTCGCATCGCTGCTCGCGATGCTGGCGGTACTGACGCTGGCGTTGAAGCGGGCGCTCGAATGGCGCTACCGCGCCGAGCTGGTGCCGGCGAGCGGGGTACCGGCGTCATGAGCATCGAAATCGCCGGCCTGAGCAAGCACTTCGGCGCCATTGCCGCCCTCGACCGGATCGATCTTTCGATCAAGGACCGCGAGTTCCTCGCCATGCTCGGTCCGTCCGGCTCGGGCAAGACGACGCTGCTGCGCGTCATCGCCGGGCTCGAGGCGCCGGACGAGGGCGCGCTCGCGATCGACGGCCGCGACGCCCTCGATCTGCCGCCACGCGAGCGCCGCATCGGTTTCGTCTTCCAGCATTACGCGCTGTTCCGCCATATGCGCGTCGCCGACAACGTCGCCTTCGGCTTGCGCATCAAGCCGCCGCATCTCCGGCCGAGCCGCCGCGTCATTGCCGAGCGCGTGCGGGAGCTGCTCGCGCTCGTGCAGCTCGACGGGCTCGGCGACCGCTTTCCGGCGCAACTGTCGGGCGGCCAGCGCCAGCGTGTCGCCTTGGCGCGGGCGCTCGCCGTCGAGCCGCGCGTGCTGCTGCTCGACGAGCCTTTCGGCGCGCTCGACACCAAGGTCCGGGTCGAGCTCCGCCGTTGGCTGCGCACCTTGCACGACCGCCTCGGTCTCACCAGCGTCTTCGTCACCCACGACCAGGAGGAGGCGCTTGAATTGGCCGATCGCGTTGCCATTCTCAATGCCGGGCGCATCGAGCAGACCGGCGCGCCGCGCGAGATCTATGACCGGCCGGCGACGGCCTTCGTCACGGGCTTCCTCGGCGAGGTGAACCGGCTGCCCTGCCGCGTCGAGAACGGCATCGCCCGCTTCGCGGACGCGGCTCTCGACGTTCCCAAGGGCTTGTGCGACGGCGAGGCGTTTGCCTTCGTCCGCCCGCATGAGATCGACCTGGTGGCCGCGCATGAGAGCGCTGCCGGCACCGCCGTGGTTCGCGCGCTCTCCGTCATCGGCCCGCGCACGCGCATTCACCTCGACCATGGCGATCATGTGCTCGAGGCCGACGCGGAGCGGGCTGCGGCGGATGCGCTGGGCTTGGCGCCGGGGGTGCGCGTCGGCATCCGCTTCCGCACCGTCCGGTTTTACCCGAAGGCGAACGGCGAGCCTGCGGCAGGCGAGCGGCGCTGCGGCAGCGGCGGTTGAGCCGCCTCTTCCGGTGGTCTAGGGTCGGCTCGCATTCTCGGAACGGTGTGTCATGGCCAAGTACGATTTCGACATGTTCACCATCGGCGCGGGCTCGGGCGGCGTCGCCTCGTCGCGGCGCGCCGGGTCCTATGGCGCGCGCATCGCCATCGCCGAGGATAGCCGGGTCGGCGGCACCTGCGTCATCCGCGGCTGCGTGCCGAAGAAGCTCCTGGTCTATGGCGCGCAGTTCGCCGAGGCCTTTGCCGATGCCTCTGCCTATGGCTGGACGGTGGCGCCGCCGGCGCATGACTGGGCGAGCCTGATCGCTGCCAAGGACAAGGAGATCGGTCGGCTCGAGGGAATCTACCACCGGCTGCTCAAGGATTCCGGCGTAGCGCTCATCGAGGGGCGCGCCAAGCTGATCGATCCGCATACCGTCGAGGTGGACGGAAAGCATTACACCGCGGCCAACGTTCTCGTGGCCACCGGCGCGCACCCCGTGCTGCCGGCGATCCCGGGGATCGAGCACGCCATCACTTCGAACGAGGCGCTCGACCTGCCCACCCTGCCACGCCGCATCGTCATCGTCGGCGGCAGCTACATCGCCGTCGAGTTTGCCGGCATCTTCCAGGGTCTCGGTGCCGAGGTGACGCTGGTCATCCGCGGCGAGGACCTGCTCAGAGGCTTCGACGATGATTTGCGCGTCGCGCTGGCGCAGGAGCTGCGGCGGCGCGGCATCGACATCCGCGCGCGCACCCAGATCACGCGCATCGACAAGATGGATCACGGCTACGACGTCACCACGGCGCAGGGCGACGTGTTGTCGGCCGATCTCGTCATGTATGCGACGGGCCGGCGGCCCAACACGCGCGGGCTGGGGCTCGACGCGGCGGGCGTGCGGCTCAACGAGGCGGGCGCGGTCATCGTCGACGAGTGGTCGCGCAGCATGGTGCCGCATATCTATGCCGTGGGCGACGTCACCGACCGCCTCAACCTGACGCCGGTGGCCATCGCCGAGGGCCGCGCGCTGGCCGAGACGCTGTTCAACGACAACCCGATCAAGATGGATCACGCCGACGTGCCGACCGCGGTCTTCAGCCAGCCGCCGATCGGCACGGTGGGCTTGACCGAGCGCG
>DASVOY010000321.1:0-3431 GCA_036383115.1 Allostellaceae bacterium | reverse complement strand
ATAGATTTCCTCGGGGTCGCGGAGATAGGCGTAGCGCGTGGCAGCTTCGGATGCGCCGGTCACGCCGAGGATCCAGCTCTCCTCGCCCTCGACACGGCGGCGCTCCGCGTCGCTGAGCGTGGGATCGCCGGCGAAGAGTGGCGCCAACCCGCCGGCCGCATCGAGTGCGGCGAAATGGCGGGCGATGGCGCGTACCTGACAGGCATCCCTGACCTCGCCGGGGCGCGGCAAGGCCGGGACGAGCGAGGGATAGATCTTGGCGAGTAGGATGCGCCCCTCGGTGTCGGCGCGCGCGAGCGGGCGCAGGCCCGTCTCGAACGGCCAGATCCAGGTCGCCGCCGCGAGGTCGCCGTGATCGCGCAGGTAACGCAGCACGGGGATGCCGGTGAGCACCTGGCTTCCGACCGAGCCGGGATAAGCGAGCTTCCACACCGGCTGCGGGCCGCGAATGCGCGCGTCGGCGAGGCGTCGCTCCGCCAGCCCGAGCGCTTCGTGCCGACGGTGGTGGCGCGTCTCGAGGGAAGGATGCGCCGCGGCGGAGGGACAGCCCCAGAACGGCGCCGGACCGCCGGATATCCGCTCGTTCAGCGCCGCGGCCACGGCGAAACGATTGTTGCTGTTGTCGGCCTCGTCCTTCATCCGATCGGCGAGCAGATCCCACATCGAGCGCCAAGGCGGATCGGGAAGCTGCAGCCGCTGGGCGAGCCCGCTCGGATAGCCGAAGGCGAAGTCGAAGCCGGCAAGCACCGCGCGGCCGGCGCCGCGCTCGGTATCGAGCAGCGACAGAAGCCGTTGCCGCGCCTCGTGCCGCGTCGCCAGATTCTCGACCGCGAGCGTCCGCAGCGCGCGGCCGTCACGCCGCATGTGACACAGCCAGATGCTGTCCTTGCCGCGCGCCGGCTGGCTCGCGGCGCTCCAGTCGACCATCAGGTAGCTATCGAAGAGCGGCACGTTCGACAAGGTTCAGTCGGCCTCCGCGCCATTGGACCGCACGGCGTGATCGTGACCGTGATCATGGCCGTGATGGTGGTGATCATGCCCGTGACCGGCATCGATGCCGATGCCGCGCACATGGTGGTGATGCCCCGCCTGAGGCGCGCCGACCTCGGCCTCGTAGCCTATGACCTGGGTGCGGTACTTGCAGAGCTGGCAGTTCATCGCGGGCTCACCGTCCACCGCCTCGCCGACGCGGTCGGCGAAGCAGTCGAGAACGAGTGGATGATCGCGCAGATAGGGCGCCTTGAGGAACTCGACCTGCGCGTGGTCGGCGGCGACGCGGTCGGCGGCGGCGTAGATCCGCTTCACCAGCACGCCGGTGAAGAGGAAATAGGGGAAGACGATGATGCGGCGGAAGCCGAGCCGGGTGACGCGGCGCAGTGCCGGCTCGACCAGCGGCGATGCCACGCCGCTGAACGCCGCCTGCCCCCAGGCGAAGCCCATGCCCTCGGCCAGCATGCGCGCCACCTTGGCGATGTTCGAGTTGGCGTCGGGATCGTTGGTGCCGCGGCCCACCACCAGGAGCAGCGTGTCGTCGCGGCCGATAACGCGGCTCGCGCGCGCTTCGGCGGCGGCGATGCGCTCGGCGGCGGCGTGGAGCAGCTTGGGCTCGATCGCGAGCTCGCGGCCGAAGCGGAGCTCGATGGCGGGGTTCGCCGCGGCGAAGCTGTTGATCTCCCAGGGCAGGTCGTTCTTGATGTGGCTCGCGGCGAAGAGCATGCCGGGGATGGCGAGGACGCGTCGGGCGCCGCGCGCCTTGAGCGCCTCGAGCCCGTCGCGGATGGTCGGGCGCGCGAATTCGAGATAGCCGGTCTCGACATCGGCCGCGGGAAGCCGCGTCTTGATGCCGGCAGCGACCAGCTCGAACTCCGAGATCGCCTCGGGGTCGCGGCTGCCATGGCCGCAGATCATCACCGCCGTGTCCATTTTTGCTCCTTGGCGCTTGCCGCATGAAGACCATTGACGCCGTTGCGCCGGGCCGACGATTCTCGCGGCCGATGCTGCTGTTCGGTTCCGCCGGGCCCGGCCCGTTGCTGCTGCTGCTCGCCGCCCTCGCCCTGGACGTGCTGCTGGGCGATGTGGCGGCGGTGTTCGCGCGCGTGCCGCATCCGGTCGTGCTGATCGGGCGCGCCGTCCAATGGTTCGACGACCGCCTCAACCGCGAGCAGCGGGGCGAGAGGGACCGGCTGGTGCGCGGCGCCGTGACCGTGGCGGTGCTCGTCGCGGCAGCGGCGGCTCTGGGCTTGGTACTCGCCGTCGTGCTGCGCAGCATTCGTCTCGGCTGGGCGGCCGAGATCCTGCTCGTCGCGGTGCAGCTGGCGCAGCGCAGCCTTTTCGACCACGTCGTGGCGGTGCGGGACGCGCTCGACCGCCGCGGTCTCGTCGCCGGGCGCGAGGCGGTCAGCCACATCGTCGGCCGCGACCCGCAGAGCCTCGACGAATACGGCGTCGCCCGCGCCGCCATCGAATCGCTGGCCGAGAATTTCAGCGACGGGGTGGTGGCGCCGGCGCTCAGTTATGCGCTCTTCGGCCTGCCGGGGATTCTCGTCTACAAGACGGTCAACACGCTCGACAGCATGATCGGCCACCGGACGCCGCGCTATCTGCATTTCGGCCGGGCGGCAGCGCGGCTCGACGATCTGCTCAACCTGGTCCCGGCGCGCTTGAGCGGCGCGCTGCTCGCCGCGGCGGCGCTCGCCACCCCGGCGGCGCACGGGCCGCCCGCCTTCCTCATCATGCTGCGCGACGCGCGCAAGCATCGCTCGCCCAACGCGGGCTGGCCCGAGGCGGCGACGGCAGGCGCGCTCGATCTCGCACTCGCGGGCCCGCGGCGCTATCACGGGCACTTGGTCAACGATCCCTGGCTCGGCGACGGCCGCGCGCGGGCGACGACGGCGGATATCAGCCGCGCGCTCCGCCTTTATGCGACGGCGTGCCTGATCCAGGCGGGGCTGGTAGCAACGGCGCATCTCGCGCTGGTGGGACCGCGGCTCTGAGCGGCGCTCAACGGGCACGGGCGATCTCCAGCAGCCGCTTTACGTCCAGGCTTGCCTCGAGATGGTCGGCCAGCGCGTCGAGCGTCGCCTCGATCCGGCGCTCGTAATCGAGCAGCGGGTCGCCGGCGCCGCCCACACGCGCGAGAAAGCCGCGGCGGAAGGCATCACCGGCGAAAAGCCCGTGGAGATGGCAGCCGGCGATGCGGCCATCGGGCGACAACGCGCCGTCGCCGCGCCCACCCAGCCGCAGCATCGGCCGCGCGGTCGCCGGCCCGGCGGTGCGGCCCATATGCATCTCGAAGCCGCGCACCGGCGCGCCGCTGGCGCAATCGACGCCGTCGGCCTCCAGCAACACCTTCTCTTGGGTGAGCACGGTCTCGACATCGAGGAGGCCGAGCCCCTCGGCCTCGCCGGCCGAGCCTTCGACGCCCTGGGGAT
>DASVOY010000320.1:0-2669 GCA_036383115.1 Allostellaceae bacterium | reverse complement strand
GCCGCGCGCGCCGTACTAAAACGCTCGGCAAGGCTATCGAGCAGACGGGGAGGGGACGCATGATCGCCACCATCACCATGCCGCGGCTTCTCTATATCGGCGGCGGCGCCGTCGCCGAGGTGACGAGCGCGCTCGCCCGGCTCGGCGCGCGGCAGCCGCTGATCGTCACCGACCAATTCATGGTCAGCTCGGGCATGCTCGCCAAGGTCAGCGACCGGCTCGACGCCGCCGGCCTGAAATGGCAGGTCTTCGCCGACACGGTGCCCGATCCCACCACCGACGTGGTCGAGGCCGGCGTGCGGGCCCTGCAGGCCGGCAACTACGATTGCCTGATCGCGCTGGGGGGCGGCAGTCCCATCGACACTGCCAAGGCGATGTCCGTGCTCGCCGCCAATGGCGGCAAGATGCGTGACTACAAGGTGCCGAACGAGATTCCGGCGATCGGCCTGCCGGTCATCGCCATCCCCACCACCGCCGGCACGGGCTCAGAGGTGACGCGCTTCACCGTTATCACCGACAGCGAGCGCGACGAGAAGATGCTGATCATGGGGCTCGCCTGCTGCCCGGCGGCGGCGATCGTCGATTACGAGCTCACCTTCACCATGCCCTGGCGGCTCACCGCCGACACCGGCATCGACAGCCTGACCCATGCCATCGAGGCCTATGTCAGCCGCAAGGCGAGCCCCTTCACCGACGGTGTCGCCAAGGCGGCGATGGGCCTCATCGCCAAGCACATCCGCACCGCCTGCCGGGAGCCCAACGACCGTGCCGCGCGCGAGGCGATGATGCTGGGCGCGACCCAGGCCGGCATGGCCTTTTCCAACGCCAGCGTCTGCCTCGTCCACGGCATGAGCCGGCCGATCGGCGCCTTCTTCCATGTGCCGCACGGGCTCTCCAACGCCATGCTGCTGCCGGAGATCACGGCGTTTTCGGCGCCAGCCGCCCTCGAGCGCTATGCCGATTGCGCGCGGGCCATGGGCGTGGCCGCGGAGGGCGAGGGCAACCAGGCGGCGGTGGCGCGGCTCCTCGACGAGCTGCGCGCGCTCAACGACGACCTCAAGGTGCCGACGCCCAAGGCCTACGGCATCGACGCCAAGCGTTATCGCGAGCTGCTGCCGGTGATGGCGAGCCAGGCGCTCGCCTCGGGCTCGCCCGGCAACAACCCGCGAATCCCCACTGCCGACGAGATCATCGCCCTCTACGAGCGCGTCTACGCCTAGGCGATGCCGCGCGCGGTTGTCGCCCGGCGCGCCAGCACGCGGGGCGCCGTCTCCGTCACCGCCATGATGCACACCGCCACCACCGCTTGGCTCCCGACCAGGATCCACATCGCGCCGGTCAGGCCGAATAGATCGGCGATCACGCCGCCGGCGATCGGCATCAGCGTCGAGCCGACGATGACGCCGAAGAAGTTGGTGACGCCAAGCACGGCGCCGCGTACGTCGTCGGAGACAGACTCGCTGACGCAGGTCGCGAGCACGATCGGCAGGATGCCGAAGCCGCAGAAGCCAATGACCCCCAGCAGGAGCTGCATGCCGGTCTTGTCGAAGCCGCCGGTGATATAACCGATGAGCGCCGCGGCGCAGGCGAGCGAGCCCACCAGCGTCACCGGCCGCCGCCCCCAGCGGTCCGAGAGCAGAGGGAGCACGATCTGCCCGGCGGTGCCGGCCAATCCCCAGACGGCGGCGATGGAGCCGGCATCGAGCTTGTTGAAACCACGCACCCGCGTCAGGAAAAGCTGGTCGAACGCGATCGTTACCGCGAGCCAGCTGAGGATGGCGCAGCCCATGATCGTCAGATAGACGAGCGACGGGTTGCGCAGCGCGCGAAAGCCGGCGCCCCAATCGCTGTGGCCATGCGTCGCGCGCGACGGGCGATCACGCATGACAACGGCGAGCCCGATCACGACCAGGACCGTGACCGCACCGATGATCGGAAACGCCCAGCGCCAGCCGAGATGCGCCGAGATGCGCGTGATGATGATGGCCCCCAAACCGGCGCCGATCAGCGTATATCCCGCGGTGAAAATCGCCTGGTTGAAGCCGCGCCGCTGCGGCGCCGATTCCTCGGAGATCGTCGATTCGCCGACCGACCAGCCGATGCCGTCGCCGATGCCGAGCAGGTCGCGTACGATGAACATGGAGAGGAAGCCCCAGGTGCCGCCCATGGCCGCCGTCATGACGCAGACCCAGAGCGCCGCGGGCACCAGCACGCGCCGCCGCCCGTACCGGTCGGAGAGCCAGCCGCCCACCCAGCTGCTCAGCGCCCAGGTCACGGACGTGCCGGCGACCAGGAGCGATGTCTGCCAGTAAGCCAGGTGGAACTCGGGCACGATCTCGGGAAAGATCACGCCGATGCCGACCCGGTTGAGGCCCACGCTGCCCCAGAACAGGACCAGCAGCGCCACCAGGATGAATTCATTGGAACCCGACCGTGCTGCCCGCATTGCGTTTCCCCCGTGCTTGTTGCCTTTTGTCGACGTCACCCCGCGATATCGACCTGGACCTCGTCGCCCACCACCCGCACCTTGTAGGTTTTGAGGTCGCAAGGGATCGGCGGGCCGAGGCCCTTGCCGGTGGCGACGTCAAAACGTCCGGCATGGAGCGGGCATTCGATCTCCCCGCCATCCAACCAGCCATCGGTCAGCATGGCGAAGGCATGGGTGCAGA
>DASVOY010000319.1:0-1966 GCA_036383115.1 Allostellaceae bacterium | reverse complement strand
CGACGCACCGAGCACCAGCACCCACTCGCCGGGCTTGAGCCGCGCGCGCCATTCGAAGGCACCGTGCGAGGTGCTGTAGGCCACCGGGAAGCCAGCGGCGGTGACGAAGTCCATGGCATCGGGGATGCGGTGGACGATGTCGGCCTCGGCCACCGCCTCCTCGGCATAGCCACCGCGGCCGATCGAGGCGAGCACGCGGTCGCCGGGTTTGAGGTGCTTCACGCCCGGCGCGACCTCGGTCACGACGCCTGCCACCTCCATGCCGGGGATGAAGGGGAAAGGCGGCTTCTCCTGGTACTGGCCGGTGATCAGCAGCGTGTCGCCGAAATTGACGCCGGCGGCATGGATCTTGATGCGCACATGACCCTCGCGCATCGCTGGCGCGGGCACCTCCTCGATGGCGAGCTTCTCGGGCCCGCCGAACTCCTTGCACAGCACCGCGCGCATGGCCCCGTCCTCCATTCCCCGCCGCGTCGCACGAGCCCACCTTGCCCGGGTGCCCGTGTCGAGGCAAGGGTGCGCGCGCATCCGCCGCTTGGCAGAGAGGCAAGTGATGGTTATGGTTGCCCGCATGTCGCTGTCCGCTCATTTCATCGCCGCCGCGCTTGCCTTGGTGCTGGTCGCGGCGCACCCGCCGGCCGGCCTTGCCGCACCGCTGAAGCCCGAGCCGAAAAAGCCCCCGCAGAAGATCCAGCAGAAGGACGCGCAGGGCCAGGGCGTGACCCACCTCGGCGGCGCGCAGGGCTGGGAGGCCTATAGCGACGCCGAGAAGGGCCGCAAGATCTGCTACCTCGTCGGCGAGCCGAGCAAGAGCGAGCCCGCCGGCGCCAAGCGCTCGAAGGTCTATGCCAGCATCACGCATCGCCCGGGCGACAAAATCTCCAACGAGGTGAGCTTCAACGCGGGATACCTCTTCAAGGAAGGCTCCGACGCCGAGCTCGTCATCGACGGCCGCAAATTCTCGCTCTTCACCAGCAAGGACGGCGCGTGGTCGCGCGATGCGGCGACCGACAAGGCGGTGGTGGACGCGCTCGCCAGGGGCAAGCAGGCCGCCATCAAAGGCGTTTCCGCCCGCGGCACGGAGACGACCGACACCTATACCCTCGCCGGCCTGGGCCAGGCGCTCCATCAGATCGACAAGGCCTGCGGCGTGAAGCGCTGAGGCGCGCTCCGAACAAGCAGCTCGTTCCTAGACGGCAAACACGCGTTTCAACAAGTCCGCTGACTGCGCGATGACACGGTCGGCGGCGGCGATGACGCCGCCCATGGTGAAGAAGCCGTGGATCATGCCGGGATAGAGATGGAAGCTCGCCTCGTTGCCGGCCCGGCGCAGCGCCTCGGCATAGGCGCGACTCTCGTCGCGTAGCGGATCGCATTCGCCGACGATCACGATGGCCGGCGGCAGGCGCCTGAGATCGGGCGCGAGCAGCGGCGAGGCGCGCCAGTCCTTGCGCTGCGCGTCGTCGAGGTAATTGCCGCTGAACCAGGCGATGGATTCCCGCGTCAGCAGGAAGCCCTCGGCATAATCCTCGTGCGAGCGATGGGCGCCGCTGAAATCGGTGGCGGGATAGATCAGCACCTGGCCCTTGAGCGCGATGCCGGCATCGCGGGCGAGAATGGCGCAGACCGCCGCGAGGTTGCCGCCGGCGCTGTCGCCGGCCACGGCGAGCCGCGCGGTGTCGAGGCCGAAGCCCTTGCCTTCCGCGGCCACGAACCGCAGCGCCGCGAAGCAATCCTCGACCGCCGCGGGGAAGCGATGCTCCGGCGCCAGGCGGTAATCGACGGAGAGGACGGCACAGCCCGCTTCCTTGGCGATCTGGCGGCAGACGGGGTCATGCGTGTCGACGTCGCCGATGCACCAGCCGCCGCCGTGGAAATAGACGAGCGCCGGCAACGCCGCCGCGCCCGCGCGGCGCGGCGTGAAAAGACGTGCGCGCAGCTTCCCCGCGGGCCCGGGGATCGCGTG
>DASVOY010000318.1:0-2043 GCA_036383115.1 Allostellaceae bacterium | reverse complement strand
CTCCTTCGCGGCCCGCTGGTTCTCGACGGAATCGCGGCCTTCGGGATCCTTGCCGTTGGACATGGTCTGGAACAGCGTGGTCACCGCCGGACCCAGCAGTTCGGCGAGATGCGTGCAGGTCTCGAGCCGGCCGATCTTGCGGCGGACAGCCTCGCGCCAGCCCTTGCCGATGCGCTCGCCGACCAGGCGCTGCAGGATGCCTTCGACGTCGAGGCAGGACGGGTAGGGCGTCGAGGCCATCGTGGTGCCGGTCTCGCGGATCGTGAAATTGTCGTCGACTGCGAGCCGCAGCCTGATGTCGTGCACGGGATCGTCGGGCTGCTGCAGGCCGCGATGCTTGTCCTGCCGCGCATAGGGCTTGGTGTCGACCAGCCGCGCCTCGACTTCCCACAGCCCGTCATCGCGGAGATAGCCGAGACATTCGACGGAGCGGCGGTGCATCAGGCGGCGGGGTTTGCCGTCGGCGTTGGTATCGGGTGCGGACATCGGAACTCGCTAGATTGAAGCTCGAATTGATCCAATCGGCAGCGTGCTGCGATGTCAACGTCCGCTGTCTGCGCGGCGCCATGCAAAGCGTAGGGCGGGTTAGCCGAAGGCGTAACCCGCCATCTTCATCCGACGAATGCTCGTGCGGATAAGAGAGACCTGCGGTGGGTTACGCTTCGCTAGCCCACCCTACGATTCTGCGATGTTGGCCGTCAGCTGACGCGCCGCTCGCGGTTCTCCCAATACGGCTTGCGCAGCTCGCGCTTGAGGATCTTGCCGGCGCCGGAGAGCGGGAGCGGGGTCGCGGTGATGTCGACGCTGCGGGGGCATTTGTAGCCGGCGATCAGCGCCTTGCAGTGCTCCATCAGCTCTTCCGGCGTGGCACTGGCGCCGCTCTTCATCACCACGACGGCGTGGACCTGCTCGCCCCAGCGCTCGCTGGGGATACCGATCACGGCGCATTGCGCCACCGCCGGGTGCTGGGCCAGCGCGTTCTCGACCTCGGCCGAATAGACGTTCTCGCCGCCGGAGATGATCATGTCCTTGACGCGGTCGACGACGTAGACGAAGCCGTCTTCGTCCATATAGCCGCCGTCGCCGGTGTGCATCCAGCCGTCGATCACGGCGCGTGCGGTTTCCTCCGGCCGCTCCCAATAGCCCATCATCACCATATCGCCGC
Organism: Allostellaceae bacterium; assembly: GCA_036383115.1. Taxonomy (GTDB): domain Bacteria; phylum Pseudomonadota; class Alphaproteobacteria; order ATCC43930; family CGMCC-115725; genus DAHUYF01. The sequence goes on along the minus strand of DASVOY010000318.1, from coordinate 878 downwards.
GCACCGCGATCTCGCCGACGGTGCCGGTTGGCACCACCTTGTCTTGGGCATCGACGATCTTCACCTCGGCGCCCAGCGTGGCCCGGCCGGCGCCACGATGCCGGCCCTTGGCGCGGCCGTCGCCGATATGCTCCTTCCAGTGCAGCAGCGTCGCGATCGGCGACAGTTCGGTCATGCCATAGGCCTGGGTGAACTCGACATGCGGCAGCGCTTTCATGGCGCGCATCATCACGGCGTCGCTGATCACGGAGGCGCCGTAGGAGATGCGCTTCAGCGACGATAAATCGTAATTGCCGAGCGTCGGGTGATCGACGAACATCTGGATCATGGTCGGCACCAGCAGCACGTCGGTGATGCGCTCCTTCTGCACGGCGCTGGCGACGCCGTCCGGCGTACAGCCCTGGATCACGACATTGGAGCCGCCGGACAGCAGCACCGAGTACATCGCCGCGCCATTGGCGAGGTGGAACATCGGCGCGGCGTGCAGATAGATCGAGGTGCCCGGCCACAGGCCTTCGCCGAGCGCGTTCAGCGCATTGGCCATCAGATTGCCGTGGCTCAGCATCACGCCCTTGGAGCGGCCGGTGGTGCCGCCGGTGTAGAAGATGCCGGCGAGGTCGTCGCGCGTGCGCATCGCGTCCGGAATGGGCTCGCTGCGCGCGATCAGCGTCTCGTAGTTCTCCATGCCGGCGGGCGTCTCGCCCTCGTCGGCATAGACCAGCTTGAGGCCGGGAATGGCGTTCGCCAGCGTGGTGCCGACCGGCGCAAACGCCTTGTCGACGAACAGGATCGTTGCGCGGCAGTCGCGCAGCGCATCCTCGTTCTCGATCGGCGACCAGCGGATGTTGAGCGGCACGATCACGGCGCCGGCCCAGCCG
>DASVOY010000317.1:0-1614 GCA_036383115.1 Allostellaceae bacterium | reverse complement strand
AGATCCTCGGCGATGCGCGCCGAGATGGCGTCGAACACCGAGGCCGGATGGACGCAGCGCCCGCCCTCGAGAATGCCGCGGAAGCGCTGCCGCCGCTCAGTCCAATCCATCGTGTGTCCCTTCGTTGTCCGACGCCGTCATTGCGAGGAGCGCGACGCGCGACGAAGCAATCTCCCTCCGGCTAGGCGCCTATGCCTGAGGGAGATTGCTTCGCTTCGCTCGCAATGACAGTACATGTTTATCGCTTCGCCTTCGCCTCGCGCGCCAGCACAGCGCGGTGGCGGGCGAGCACGTGCTTGGCGCGCTCGATCACCGGCACGTCGATCATCTTGCCGTCGAGCTCGATGGCGCCGATGCCGGCCGCGGTCGCCGCGTCATAGGCCGCGACGGCGCGCTCGGCTGCGGCCACCTCGTCGGGCGACGGGCGGTATTCCTCGTTGAGGATCGTCACTTGTGCCGGGTGGATGCAGGAGGCGCCGGCGAATCCCAGGCGGCGCGACCGGCGGATGGTCGAGCGGAAGGCGTCGAGATCGCGGAAATCGGCGACGGTGCCGATGAAGCCCAGCGGCAATATCCCGGCGGCGCGCGCCGCGATGATCATCTGCTGCTTGGGGAAGAACAACCCCTCGGCCTCCGGCAGCATGCCGACCGAGAGCGCGAAATCCTCGGCGCCGATCGACAGCGCGGCGAGGCGCGGATGGGCGCGCGCGATCTCGGCCATGCGCAAGAATCCCGAGGCGGTCTCGACCAGCGCCACGAATTTGGTGGTGCCCAAAGCCATGCCGCGCTCGGCCTCGATCTCGTCCACCACTTCGGCCAGCATCTGCACATGCTCGGCGCTCTCGACCTTGGTCAGCATCAGCGCCTGCACCAGGGGCGACACCGCGGCCTCGATGTCGGGAATCGCCAGCCGCCAGGCGCGGTTGATGCGCACCACGACATCGGCGCCGTTCCGTGCCACTGTGGCCGCCGCCTCCTGCAGCACCTCGCGGCCGCGCGGCTTCTCCGCCAGGGGCACGCTGTCCTCGAGGTCGAGGATGAGCGCGTCGGCGCCGCGCTCGGCGGCGCGCGCGACGTATTTCTCGACCGTCGCCGGCACGAACAGCATCGAGCGCCATACCGGCAGCGCCGCTTCGCTCATCGCTGGCTTCCTTCCACTCGGTCTTTGCCACGTGCGCCGAGGCGGATGATGCCGGCGCGCGCCAGCGCGTCGAGATCGGCGGCGCTGCAACCGATCTCGCCCAACAGCGCCGCGGTATGCTCACCCAGGGCCGGAGCCGGCGTGCGGATGTGGCCCGGCGTCAGCGACAGGCGCGGCACGATATTGTGCATGGGCACGGTGCCGAGCTCTTCGTCGGGCAGGTCGACGACGATCTCGCGTGCCTGCACATGCGGATCGGCGAGGAACTGGTCGATGTCGTAGATCGGCGCCGCGGTGATCTCGGCTTCCTCGAAGAAGGCGAGCGCGTCCGCCAGTGTGCGTTCGAGGATGAAGGCGGCGATCGGTGCCTCGCACGCCTCGGCGTTCCGGACGCGGTCGGCATTGGTGCGAAAGCGCGGGTCGTCGATCATGTCGGTGCGGCCGATGGCGCGGAACAAGCGCTCGGCCATCAC
>DASVOY010000316.1:0-8513 GCA_036383115.1 Allostellaceae bacterium | reverse complement strand
CCGGTCTTATCGGCGATCAACGCCACCTTGACCGGCTTGCCCTGCTGGGCGGAAGCCGGTACGGCGATGCCCAGCGCGAGGGCCGCAGCAAGCAGCAGGCGAAATGACATGAAGCTCTCCCCGAACAAATTTATTGGCCGGGGGCAGTTTCCATCGGCTTCCCTTACGGCGCAAGCGCCGTCACGCCGCGAACTTGAACGCCGCCATACTCATGCTGCCGAGCGTGAATCCCCGATGCAGCCGTTCGCCGCGCGCGCCCTTCCCCGCAGCGCCCCAGGCGACGAAGAGCGGGAGGAAATGCTCGTCGGTCGGCTGCGCCTGGCGCGCATGGGGCGCGCGCTGCCAGTCGAGAAGCTCGGCCTCGCGGCCCTCGGCCAGCGCCGTGGCCAGCCACTCGTCGAAATCCTGGGCCCAAGCCGGCGCCGGGCCGCCCTCCCACGCCACCGAACGCAGATTGTGGACGGCACCGCCGCTCCCGAGGATGAGCACGCCCTCGGCACGCAGCGGCTCAAGCGCGGCGCCCATGCGGTAATGCCACGCCGCGTCGCGTCCCGGCTGGACCGAGAGCTGGACCGTCGGCACATCCGCCTCGGGATACATGAGCCGCAGCGGAACCCACGCGCCGTGGTCGAGCCCGCGCGTGCGGTCGATGCCGGCCCTCATGCCGGCCGCAGCCAGGAGCCCGCTTACGCGCTCGGCCAGCGCGGGATCGCCGGGCACGGGATAGGCGATCTGGTACAGCGGCGCCGGGAAGCCGTAGAAATCATGGATGGTGTCGTTGTGCGCCGGCCCGCTCACGGCGGGATCGGCGGTGGTCCAATGCGCCGATATGCAAAGCACGGCCTTGGGCCGCGGCAGGCTCCGGGCGCACCACTGCCATGCCGCCCCGGTCTCGCCGGCGTCGAGCGCCAGCGTCGGCGCGCCATGAGAGACGAAGAGGCTGGGGAGCTGTGGCGTGGTCATTCCGATTAAGTGGATTGCGGCGGCGCCCCTTGCAACCCTCAGCGCCGACCACTGGCCTTGGGCGGGATGATCAGGACGCGGTCGACGCGGCGGCCATCCATGTCGACGACCTCGAAGCGGAAGCCCTCCACGTTGATCCGGTCGGCCACCTTCGGCACGCGATTGATGCGCGCCATCATGAAGCCGCCCAGCGTCTGGAACTCACCGCTCTCCTCGCCCGGCAGCCGGGGCAATCCGGTGAGGTCCTTGACCTCGTCGATGGTCACCATGCCGTCGACCAGCCATGAGCCGTCGTCGCGCCGCACCACGGCCTGCTCGCCGGCATCGCTGGGGTCGGCGATATCGCCGACCAGCGATTGCAGGATGTCGTGGAGGGTCACCACGCCCTCGAAATCGCCGTATTCGTCGACCACCAGCGCCATCGGCGAGCCCGATTTCTTGAAGATCTCGAGCGCGCGCAAGGCCGTAACGGTATTGGGTATGTAAAGCGGCGGTCGCAGCGCGGCGCGCAGATCGAAGGGCCGCCCGGCGAGCATGGCGGTAAAGAGGTCCTTCACCTGGACAATGCCCACGACGTTCTGTGGCCCGCCATTGACCACGGGAAAGCGCGAATAGGCGCTGTCGCGGATCTTGCGGCGGTTCTCGTCCTCGCTGTCGGTGAGGTCGAGCCATTCGACCTGCGTGCGCGGCGTCATGACGGCACTCACCCGGCGGTCGCCCAGGCGGAACACCATCTGCACCATGGCGGTCTCCGCCGCCTGGAAATGGCCGGCGGCGGTGGCCTCGCGAAGCATCAGGGTGATCTCTTCCTCGGTGACGGGCGGCGGCTCGCCCGGGCGCGTCGGCGCGAGCCGCAGCACCAGGTTGCTTGAGGCGCTAAGCAGTCGCTCGGCTGGCGCCGCCAACCGCGCCATGGCCTGCAGCACCCAGGACAGGCGCGCGGCGATGTACTCTGGCCGGCCGAGCGCCAGCCGTTTCGGCACCAGCTCGCCGAGGATCAGCGAGAAGTATGAGATGAGGATGACCACGACGGCGAAGCTGATCGATTTCGCGTAATGGCCGACCCAGCCAGGGAAGGTCTCGAGGTATTGCGCCAGCGTCTCGGCGAGGGTGGCGCCGCCGAAGACGCTGGCCAGCACGCCGATCACGGTGATGCCGATCTGAACGGTGGAGAGGAACCGGCCGGGATCGCGCTTCAGCTCGAGCGCCACCCGCGCGCCTTCGCGGCCGAGATCGGCCGCGTGCTGAAGGCGCGCCTTGCGCGCGGAGACCACGGCCATCTCGGCCATGGCGAAAAAGCCGTTCAGGAGGATGAGTAGGACGATGATGGCGATCTGCAGCCCCAGCATGGCGGACCCGGTCGGATGGCGGTGCGTTTACCTAGCATACGCGGGATCGGCGATTATTGCGCTGCCGCGGCGAAGCCCGGCCAAGGTCACAGCCTACTCCCCAGGAGCGGGTTGAGATCGGCGGAGTGATTCGGCTAGGTTTGCCCTTCCGCGCAAAAGCCAAGGACGGGGAAGCGGTTGCCTCTAAACGAGCAAGGCGGGGCTGCGGCGACGGAGTTCATGAGCGGCGGGGGCGAGATGGGCGCCCTCATGCGTTCGAAGGACTGGTCGCGGACGCCGGTTGGACCGGTCGAGACATGGCCTCAGAGCTTGAGGACAGCGGTCCAGATCATGCTCGGCTCGCGTTACGCGATGTGGATGGGGTGGGGCAAGGAACTCAGTTTTTTCTATAACGACGCTTATCGGCCCACCCTCGGCACCAAGCATCCCTGGGCCCTCGGGCCGTCCGCGCGCGAGGTCTGGCGCGAGATCTGGCCCGCCATCGGCCCCCGCATAGACATCGTCCTTCAGCAGGGCGAAGCAACCTGGGACGAAGGGCTCCGGCTCTTCCTGGAACGCCATGGCTTTCCGGAGGAGACGTACCACACCTTTTCCTACAGCCCGGTCAGGGATGACGTCGGGGCCATCGGCGGCATGCTGTGTGTCGTCACGGAGGAGACGGACCGCGTCATCGGCGAGCGCCGACTGCGCGTGCTGCGCGAGCTGGCCGCCGGGATCGCGGTCACGCGCAAGGCCGATGAGGTCTTCAAGGCCGTCGAGGACTGTCTCGGCGCGAACCAGTACGATATGCCTTTCACGCTCACCTACCTGATCGACGAGGGCGGCGCGCACGCCCGGTTGGTCTGCAGCAGCGGCGTGAGCGCTGATGATCCGGCCGCGCCACCGACGGTCGCGTTGGACGGGAGCCAAACGCCGTGGCCGGTGGGTGAGGTGCGTGCGACGCTCACCCCCTTGCTCGTCGGGAATCTGCCGTCGAGATTCGCGGATTTGCCGATGGGCGCGTGGGACAGGCCGCCCCGCCAGGCCATCATGTTCCCGCTGGCGCAGCAAGGGCAGACGACCACAGCGGGTGTCTTCATCGCGGCCATCAATCCGTACCGGCCGCTCGATGACGAGTATCGCGGTTTCATCGGCCTCGTCGCGGGGCAGATCGCCGGCGGCATCGCCAATGCACGCGCCTACGAGGCGGAGCATCGCCGCGCCGAAGCCCTAGCGGAAATCGATCGCGCCAAGACCGCCTTCTTCTCCAACGCGAGCCACGAATTCAGGACGCCGCTCACCTTGATGCTGAGCCCGCTCGAGGACCTGCTCGTTCGCAACGCCACCGCGGATGTGGTCCTGATGGATCGCCGCGAGATCGAACTCGTGCATCGCAACGGCCTGCGCTTGCTGAAGCTCGTCAACACGCTGCTTGATTTCTCGCGCATCGAGGCCGGGCGGGTCCAAGCGGTCTACGAGCCTCTCGATCTCGGCGCCTATACCGCGGAGCTCGCCAGCACCTTCCGCTCCGCCATGGAGCGGGCGGGGCTGCGCTACATCGTCGACTGCCCACCCCTGCCCGCACCGGCCAATGTCGACCGCGACATGTGGGAAAAGATCGTCCTCAACCTCGTGTCGAACGCGTTCAAATACACGCTCGAGGGCGAGGTCGCGGTGATTCTGCGCGTGCTGGCGGATGGCAGGATGGCACAACTCACGGTGCGAGACACGGGCGTCGGCATCCCTCCGCATGAAGTGCCGCGCCTGTTCGAGCGTTTCCACCGCATCGAGGGGCAGCGCGGCCGCACGCATGAAGGCACCGGCATCGGCCTGGCGCTGGTGCAGGAGCTCGCCAAGCTCCACGGCGGCACGGTCGGCGCCGCGAGCGTGCTCGGCCATGGCACCACGCTCTCCGTCTCCGTCCCGCTCGGCAAGGAGCATCTCCCGGCCGACCGGATCAGCGCCGCACGGACTGCCCCCGCCACCGGGGTCCGCGCCGATGCGTTTGTCGAGGAAGCCTTGCGTTGGCTACCGGGCGGCGATGCGGTTCATGAGTCCGGCATACAGAAGGAACTGATCGGTCCCGAGCCGACCGCCGCGGCGCCGGCTGAGCGTTCGCGTGTGCTGCTGGCCGATGACAATGCCGATATGCGCGACTACGTGCGCCGCCTCCTCGCCCCGCGCTACGAGATCGAAGTGGTGGCGGACGGCCAAGCAGCGCTGGAGGCGGCGCGGCGGCGGCGGCCCGACCTGATCCTCACGGACGTGATGATGCCGCGGCTCGACGGCTTCGGCCTGCTTCGCCTGCTGCGCGCCGACGCTGAGCTGCGTCACGTGCCCGTCGTTCTCCTGTCGGCGCGCGCCGGGGAGGAGGCTAAGGTCGAGGGCCTCGAGGCGGGCGCCGATGACTATCTGATCAAGCCGTTCAGCGCGCGCGAGCTGCTGGCGCGCGTCTCGACCAACCTGGAGCTGGCGCGCGCAAGGCGGCAAGCCGCCGACGTGCTACGCGAGGAGACGCGCCGGCTCGAGACGCTCAACCGCACCGGCGCAGCGCTGGCGGCGGAGCTCGATCTCGACCGATTGGTGCAGAGGGTGACGGATGCGGCCGTCGAATTGACGGGGGCCAAGTTCGGCGCATTCTTCTACAACCTCCTCAACGAGGAGGGCGAGTCCTACACCCTCTACACGCTCTGCGGCGCCCCGCGCGAGGCTTTCGCCAAGTTCCCCATGCCGCGCAACACGCCGCTCTTCGATCCCACCTTCCGCGGCGAGGGTGTGGTGCGCTCGGACGACATCCTGCACGACCCCCGCTACGGCCGGAACCCGCCGCACAACGGCATGCCCAAAGGGCATCTGCCGGTGCGCAGCTATCTGGCCGTGCCGGTCGTGTCGCGCTCGGGCGACGCGCTTGGCGGGCTGTTCTTCGGCCATCCGGAGCCGGGCGTCTTCACCGAGCGCGACGAGCTCATTGTCGTCGGCATCGCCGCGCAGGCGGCCATCGGCATCGACAACGCGCGCCTCTACCGGCAGAGCCGGCAGGCCGAAGAGGAGTTGCGCCGCCTCAACGAGACGCTCGAGCAGCGGGTGGCGGCCGAGATCCAAGAGCGGATGACGGCCGAGGCGGCGCTGCGCCAGGCGCAGAAGATGGAAGCGATCGGCCAGCTCACCGGCGGCGTAGCCCATGATTTCAACAATCTGCTCCAGGTGATACTGGGCAACCTTGATTCGCTGCGGCGGCAGCGCGGCAGCGGCGCCATCCGCACGGATGAGGCTGGCCGCTTCGTCGACGCGGCGCTGCGAGGGGCCGAGCGCGCGGCGACGCTGACCCAGCGGCTGCTTGCGTTCGCGCGGCGGCAACCGCTGCAGCCGCAGCCGCTCGAGGTCAACAAGCTCGTCACCGGCATGTCCGACCTCCTCCGCCGGACGCTCGGCGAGAGCATCACGACGGAGACGGTGCTCTCAGGCGGAATGTGGCGCCTCTCGGCCGATGCCAACCAGCTCGAGAGTGCCTTGCTGAACCTGGCCGTCAACGCGCGCGACGCGATGCCTGAAGGCGGAAAGCTCACGATCGAGACCGCCAATACCTATCTCGACGAGGCCTATGCCGCGACGCATGACGAGGTCAAGGCCGGCCAGTATGTGATGATCGCGGTCACGGATACCGGCACTGGCATGAGCAAGGAGGTGATCGCCAAGGCGTTCGATCCGTTCTTCACCACCAAGGATGTGGGCCAGGGCACCGGGCTCGGGTTGTCGCAGGTCTATGGCTTCGTCAAGCAGTCCGGCGGGCATGTGAAGATCTACAGCGAGCCGGGCGAAGGCACGACGGTGCGGCTCTACCTGCCGCGGCTCAGCGGCTACGCGCGCGAGGCCGAAGATGCGGCGCATGTCCAGCGGGTTCCGACGGGCCGGAGCAGCGAGGTTATCCTCATCGTCGAGGACGACGAGGACGTGCGCGCCAACACCGCGGAAATGCTGCGCGAGCTCGGCTACGCCATACTGGAGGCGCCGGACGGCCGCGACGCCTTGCGCGCGCTCGACAGCGACGCGAGCATCCGTCTGCTCTTCACCGATGTGGGGCTGCCCGGCGGGCTGAATGGACGCCAGCTTGCCGATGAGGCGCTGCGGCGCCACCCCGGGCTGAAGCTGCTGTTCACCACCGGCTATGCCCGCAATGCCATCGTCCATCATGGACGGCTCGACCCGGGTGTCGATCTCCTCGTCAAGCCCTTCACCTATGCCGCCCTGGCGGCGAAGATACGCAGCGTACTCGGGGGGAGCTGACGGGATTGCGGGTCTATTGCGCCCGGTCGATGCGACCGGCGACGGCCCGCACCTTGCGCGGCGCAGCGAGCCAGATCGCCAAGGCACCGACCAGGGTGCAACCGATGGCGATCCAGAAGGCGAGCGCGTAGCTGCCGGTGGCGTCGTGCAGCGCGCCGGTCACCCAGGGCCCGGCCGCCCCGCCCCCGATCGACGCCAGCATCAGCGTACCGAAGATGGTGCCGTAGTGCCGGCCCTGAAAGATCTCGGCCGGGATGGCGCCGAAGACGGAGGTGAGGCCGTAGCCGAGCAGGCCCTGCGAAACGACCATGAGGTAGAGCAGCGCCGTGGTCGGGGCATAAGGCAGAATGATCAGGGCCACGTAGCAGAGCGCGAAGCCCAGGCTGCCCACGGTCCATACCCATTCGCGCCCGATCCGATCCGACAGATGGCCCAGCGCGATCTGGCCAGGGATGCCGGCTAGGTTGACGAAGCCCAGCGCCCAGCCCGCGTAGGTCGGGCTGAACCCGATCTCGACCAGGTATTTGGTCTGGTGCACCTGGACCGCGTACCAGGCGAAAAGCGCGCAGAAATAACCGACGGCGAGCCACCAGAAGCGGGCCGTGCGCATGGCACGGCCGAGCGTCCAGTCCAGGGCGACCCAGGCCGGGTCGACAACGTTTGCCGTGCCGCCGGCGTCGCCGCCGCGCGGCGCAAGGTCGCCGTCGGGCGCGAGGCCGAGCTCCTCGGGTCGCCGCTTCAGCAGCAGGTTGAGCGGCGCCAAAAGCGCCAGCACCAGAATGCCCATCGCCCAACAGGCGGTGCGCCAGCCGGACTGCGCGATGAGGGCCTGGAGCCGGGGACGCAGGATGATCGACCCGACGCCCACGCCGGAGAAAGCGATGCCGATGGCCAGGCCGCGCCGGCGCACGAACCAGTTGGGGAGAAAGAGCGCGTGGCCGGAATAGCCCAAGCAGACGCTGCCGCCGCCGACGAGGACGCCGAGCGTGGCATAGAGATGCCAGGGCTCGCGCACCAAGGTCGCCAGCAGCAGCCCCGCCGCGGTGAGGCCCACCCCCAGCTCCATCACCACCAGCGGCCCGCGCCGATCCATCAGTCGGCCGAGGGTGGGGCTCAACACCGCGGAGACGAGAAAGCCGAAGGAGAAAGCCCCTGCCGTCACGCCCCGCTCCCAGCCGAACTCGTCGAGGATCGGCGGGAACAGCAGCGAGAACGCGGTGCGGGCGTTGACGCCGACGGCCATGGTGATGAAGGCGACGGCCACCACGACCCAGCCGTAGAAAAAGGGCAGGCGTCTCGCCAGACCGGGAATACCAGGACCCATGCCGATGATCCTGACGGTTCGCCGTCGGCGCTTCAATTACCGGCGAGGTAATGGGGAAGCGGCATCCAAGCCGAGACGCCGCCTCGCCCGGAGAGCTTCGGTCAGCGCGAGTAGAACTCGACCACCAGGTTGGGTTCCATCGACACCGGATAGGGCACGTCGGCGAGCTTGGGCGCGCGCACGAAGGTGCCGGCCATCTTGTCGTGGTCGACCTGGAGATAGTCCGGGACGTCGCGCTCGGTGGATTTCGCCGCCTCGAGCACGATGGCCAGTTGCTTCGCCTTGTCCCTGACCGCGATGGTGTCGCCGTCCTTGACGAGATAGGAGCCGATGTTGACGCGCCGGCCATTGACCTGCACGTGGCCGTGGTTGACGAACTGCCGGGCGGCGAACACGGTGGGGACGAACTTCATGCGGTAGACGACGGCGTCGAGGCGGCGCTCCAACAGCTCGATCAGCCGCTCGCCGGTATCGCCGCGGCGGCGCGAGGCCTCCTCGTAGAGGCGGCGGAACTGGCGCTCGCCGATATTGCCGTAATAGCCCTTGAGCTTCTGCTTCGCCATCAGCTGGGTGCCGAAGTCGGAGGGCTTCTTGCGCCGCTGGCCGTGCTGGCC